>JBEIPT010000101.1:0-10645 GCA_040376895.1 Lysobacteraceae bacterium
ATCGACCATTACACCCGAGTCCGCTGTTACGAAAAGCTGTTGGCGCAGTACCCAGGCCAGCGCACGGTGCTGAGCCTGCTCAATCTGGCCATGCGCATGGGCGGCCCACGCGAGGCCCTTTGGCATGCGCTGATCCGGCGCAATCACGGCTGTACCCACTTCATCGTCGGGCGCGACCATGCCGGCCCGGGTAACGACAGCCAGGGCAAGCCGTTTTACGGCCCCTACGACGCCCAGGAACTGGTGCGCCAGTTTGCGGACGAGATCGGCATCACGATGGTGCCGTTCCTGGAAATGGTTTACGTCGCCGAGCGCCATGATTACGCGCCGATCGACGAAGTGAAGCCGGGCGAAACCGTGCTGAACATCTCCGGCACGGAAATGCGCCGCCTGTTGCAGAACGGCGAGTCGATCCCGGATTGGTTCACGTTTCCGGACGTGGCGGCCGAACTGCAGCGAACCCATCCGCCGCGGGCGCATCAGGGTTTTACGGTGTTCTTCACCGGGCTGTCCGGCGCCGGCAAGTCGACCATCGCCAATGCTCTGATGGTGTCCCTGCTCGAACGCGGTGGTCGGGCAGTCACTCTGCTCGACGGCGACCTGGTGCGCAAGCATCTGTCCAGTGAACTGGGCTTTTCGCGCGAACACCGGTCGCTGAACGTCAGCCGCATTGGTTATGTGGCCAGCGAAATCACCAAGAACGGTGGTGTCGCCGTCTGCGCACCGATTGCGCCTTATGCCGAATCCAGGCTTGCTGCCCGTCAGATGGTCGAGGCCTATGGTCCGTTCATCGAGGTGCACGTGTCGACGTCGCTGGAAGTCTGCGAGTCACGCGATCGCAAGGGCCTCTACGCATTGGCGCGGGCTGGCAAAATCAAGGAATTCACCGGTATCAGTGATCCGTACGAAGTGCCGGAATACCCGGAACTGCGCATCGATACGGCGATCATCAGCCAGACCGACGCCGTGCAGGTGGTGCTCGACAAGTTGGTCGAACTGGGTCTTCTGCCCGCCCAATGACGTCCGCAGTCGGCGCGAGTACCCGGATCGCCCGGGTGCTTTGCGCCGTGCCGGTCGGCCCGTATCATTCCAGAACCCGGCGTCCGCCGATTGATCACAGAGTTGTGCCGCATGCGCAAAGCATTTGAAGTCCGTCGATCCCCGATTCATGGCAATGGCGTGTTCGCCGTCCGCGACATTCCCGCCGGCGCGGAAATCATCGAGTATCGCGGTCGTGTCCTCAGCCACGCCGATGCGAACGCCCGCTATGGTGACACCGTGGATTCGGGGCATACCTTCCTGTTCACTCTGAACGACGAGTATGTGATCGACGCCAACACCAACGGCAACGAAGCGCGCTGGATCAACCACAGTTGTGACCCGAACGTCGTCGCGTTCAAGCATGATGCGAAGGATGGGAGACCGGAGAACGAACGGGTGATCCTCGAGGCTCTGCGCGACATCAAGCGCGGCGAAGAACTCACCTACGACTACAAGATCACGCTGGAACAGCGCCACACCGCGGCCCTGAAGAAGATCTGGGCCTGCCGGTGCGGTGCGCCATGGTGCAGCGGTACGCTGCTGAAGGACAAACGCAGCAAGCGTTGAAAAGGAGGCTTGGGCGCTCAGCCCTTGCCTTCGAACAACTCGCGGCCGATCAGCATGCGGCGGATCTCGTTGGTACCGGCACCGATCGCATAAAGTTTCGCGTCGCGCAGGATACGGCCGGCCGGGTATTCGTTGATGTAGCCGTTGCCGCCCAGGGTCTGGATGGCTTCAAGACCACATTGCACTGATCCTTCCGTGGCATGCAGCAGGCAAGCCGCGGGATCGATGCGCGACTTGTGGCCGCGGTCGTAATCCATGGCAACCATGTACGCGAATGCCCGTGCCGACTGCAGCGCCGTATACATGTCGGCCATTTTTGCCTGCATGATGCCGAACGTGCCGATCGGCGCATCGAACTGTTTGCGCTCGCGCACGTAATCGAGCGACAGGTCGACTGCCGCCTGCATCAAACCGATCGGACCTCCGGACAAGACCAGTCGTTCGGTGTTGAGTCCGCTCATCAAGACCTTGACGCCCTGATTCACTTCGCCCAGCACGTTCTCTGCCGGAATCACGCAGTTCTCGAACACCAGTTCACAGGTGTTCGAACCGCGCATGCCGAGTTTGTCGAGCTTCTGGGCGGTACGGAATCCCGGCATGCCCTTTTCGACAAGGAACGCAGTCATGGTGCGCGAGCCGGCCGACTTCGGCGCGGTGCGCATGTAGACGATCAGCACGTCCGCGTCGGGACCGTTGGTGATCCACATCTTGTTGCCGTTCGCGATCCAATTGCCATCCGCTTGAACTTCGGCGCGGCACGACATCGATCCGACCACGTCGGAGCCGGCACCGGGCTCACTCATCGCAAGGGCGCCGACGAATTCGCCGCTGCACAATTTCGGCAGATACTTGCGGCGTTGTGCTTCATTGGCGTTGTTGTAGAGATTCTGCACACACAGGTTCGAATGGGCGCCATAAGAAAGCCCGACCGAACCCGAGGCCCGCGAGATTTCCTCCATGGCCACGACGTGTGCGAGATAACCCAGTTCCGATCCGCCGTACTCGCCGGGGATGGTGATGCCGAGCAGTCCCAGATCGCCCAGTTTGCGCCAGAGATCGGCCGGAAACAGGTTCTCGTGGTCGATGGCCTGCGCGCGGGGTGCAATTTCCTTGTCGGCGAAAGCGCGCACGGTTTCGCGCAGCAGGTCGAGCTCTTCGCCCAGCGGGAAGCTTCTCATGGTCGTTTGTTGCCTGGAATCGTTGCGGCCCGGGCAGGTTTGGCCGGGCAGGGGGCGGACTGGCAGGAGAACTGCCGGTCCGAGGTCTTGGCTCAGCCCATGCCGCGCGTGCGGCCCAGGAATCGTGTTGCCGCGTTGCCCATTTGGGGCAGGCGGATTTTGCCGATCGTGTGGATACGCTCTTCGGCCAAACGGTCGGCTGCACGGTAGGTCGTGATGCCGTCGCGTTTTGCGATCGCGAAGATCTTCGTCAGGTTCTGATAGATCGTCCGCATCATGCGCATCGCACGTTCGCGATTGTACCCGTCGATTTCCAGCGACACGTTCATCAACCCGCCAGCATTCACGGCGTAGTCCGGGGCATAGAGAATGCCGAGGCGATCGACTTCATCACCACATTCCTCGGTTGCCAGCTGGTTGTTCGCGGCACCGCAGATGACCTTGAACTTGAACCGCGGGATCGTGGTGTGATTGACGGTGCCGCCGAGCGCACAAGGCGAGTAGACATCGGCGTCGACATCGTAGATGTCGTCGAGGCCCACGGCTTCGCAGCCGAACTCGTCGACCGCACGCTGCACGGATTCCTTGTTGATGTCGGTGACGAACACCTTGGCGCCGTGTTCACGCAGCAACTTGACGTATTCCATCCCGACGTGACCGATACCCTGGACGGCGTAGCTGTACTTGCCCACGTCTTCATTGCCGAACTTGACGTTGAGTGCAGCCAGCAGGCCCTGAAGGGTGCCGTATGCCGTGAACGGCGAGGGGTCGCCCGAACCGCCATGCACCTGGTGCACACCGGTGACGAATTCGGTTTCCTTCAGCACCCACTCCATGTCGTTCACGTCGATGCCGACGTCTTCTGCAGTGATGTAGCGGCCATTCAATGAATTGACGAATCGGCCGAAGGCGCGGAACAGCGCTTCCGATTTGTCCTTCGACGGGTCACCGATGATCACGGCTTTGCCGCCACCCAGATTCAGGCCCGACACGGCAGCCTTGTAGGTCATGCCGCGCGACAGGCGCAGGACGTCGTTCAGCGCATCCTGTTCGGTCTTGTACGGCCACATCCGCAGCCCGCCGAGTGCCGGGCCGAGAACCGAATTGTGGATCGCGATGATGGCCTTGAGGCCGGCATCCTTGTTGTGGCAAAACACGACTTGCTCATGGCCCGTGCTGGCAAGAGTTTCGAAAATCATGGTGGACTCCACAAAGAAAAACCGGGGCCGTTTGGCGTGCCGGCGGAAGTCCGCGGCCAGACAAGAGGCGGTAAGGGCGCGAAGTGTAGCCACCCGGGGCCGGAGCCGAAAGGGCGGGTTTTGGCTGAACTTAAGTTCCGCGCTGCCAATCAACCACTTGGCAGGTTACTTCGGGCCTGCCTGCTATCCTTGCTGCCCCTTTTTTTGAATGCGGAGTCAAACATGCGTTGGTTTAAGTCGCTGGTCGCCGCCGCGGCCTTGTCGTTGTCTGTCGCCACGCCCGTTCTGGCCGACGACGACGCTGCCGCCCGTGCCGAACTGATCGGATTGTGGTCCAAGATGATCGAGTCGAAAGACGTGGCCTATCGTGCCGACATGACGTCCACCGACAAGAAAGGGCGCAGCTACGAGACCAAGATGGAAGTTCGCTGGCCAAACCAGTTCCGGATTCGGAGCCAGGGTTCCGACATGATCATCCTGCCGCAGGGCACCTGGATGAATGCCGGTGGCTCGTGGATGAAAATGCCGATGGACATGAGCAAGATGATCCAGCAGTTCACGCCGGAGGCAACCAAGGCGAGCATGGAAGGCCTCAAGGCCGTTCGTGCACTGGGTGATGCCGAAGTGAACGGCAAGGACTGCAAGCAGTTCAGTTACGACTTCGACGCGAAAGTTGCAGGGATCCGGTCCTCGGGTACCGCAACGATCGCACTCGACAAGGAAAGTGGTTATCCGGTTCGTGTCGAGACCGTGGGTGAAGCGATGGGCCAGAAATCGACGACCATCACCAACTATGAATACGATCCGGCAATCCGGATCGTGGCACCGAACTGAGCGCGCGGCATGAGTCTCATTCTGGTACCGGTTTCATTCGGCGAACTCCTCGACAAGGTCGCCATCCTCGAAATCAAGTCGGAGCGCATGAGTGACCCGGCGAAACTTGCCAACGTCAATCGCGAATTGTCCGAGTTGCTGAGCACCTGGGGTCGTTCACCGCAGGCACTCGTCGACATTGCCGAGTTGCGTGCGCAACTCAAGACAGTCAACGAACGATTGTGGGTGATCGAAGATGACATCCGCATCAAGGAATCGAAGCAGGAATTCGACGCCGAGTTCATTCGACTGGCCCGTGCGGTGTATTTCGAGAACGACGAGCGAGCGCGGGTGAAGCGTGAGATCAACATCACGCTCGGATCGGCGTTGATCGAAGAAAAGTCTTACCAGGATTATCGCGTCAAGCAAGCTTGATACGATAATGCTTGTGCTTCGCTTCGCGAAGCGCAAGGGCGAAGTTTTTGCCTAAACCCCTCCCAGCCCTCCCCGAATCATCGGGGAGGGCTTGCGCACTTTGGGCAATGCCGCATCGCGGCTGAAGCCGCTCCCACAGGTTAACGATCGCCGCGTGCTTCCACTGTGGGAGCGGCTTCAGCAGCGATGACTCGGTCCACCAATGGCAATCCAGAGTCGCGACTGGAGACAGCGCCCTCTGGAATTTGCGCATCAAGGCAAAGCGCCTGTCGGCCCGGTTTCATGGGGCATCAAAGGCAGCTCTGAGGACGGCTCGGACAGCGCCCGGTTCAGGGCTTCCAACGCCTCGATATCCATTCGCCTCACCGGATAGAGCCCAAGATCCTGCTCGGCCCATTCGGAACGCATGAACCACCAGTTCATTCGAGCGAAAGGACTTGCGGCAAACGCCGCATCCGACTCAAGGCGCTGCTCGAACTCTGCCTTCAAATCGGGGTTCGCCGCGCTCAATTCCGCGGCGAGTTTTTCCGCAACCCGCGGCTCGGCGTACTCGCGTTGCTCGAAGATCAGGTTGAACTCACCCCGGCGCAGCAAGGAATCCGGTGCTTCTGGCTCGAGCAAATGCGCGATCAGTCTTGCGTGCGGTTGTGCCACCGGCACCAGCAGACTGCCCGCGGGCAACAGCCGATCCTGCTCGCGCGTTGTTCGCTTGAAACCGGTGAGCTGTACCTGCCCATCGAAACTTGATGGTGCAAAAACCGGTTCGGACAAGATGTCCTCGGCCACCCGGGCCTGAAGCGCCAGCGGCAACCGTTGCCATTCGATGCCATGCCGATCAAGTTTGGCTGCGAGTGCCGAATGGCTGGGCGGTATCACGTAGGCCGCGGGCAGGGTCACGGTGACCGCCGGTTCCTGTTCGAAGAAGAACGGCAAGTCGAAAGTCTCCGCCGCCTTCGCGTCATATTCGGCATAGGACTCGCCAGAGAATTCGCTTTTCCGGGTCTGGTAGGCGAATCCCTTGAATGGCAGGGTTTCGCTCTTCCCGGTCGATCGGGTCAGAAGCACCACATCCTGGCCTGCCAACGCAGCAGCACGTTGGTCTGCGGCGGCAACGGCATCACGGAGTCTTTTTCCGTTGCTCTGGAGCGCCTTCAATGATTCATCGAGCAGATCCTTCGTCGCGCGCACTCGAGTGCGGTAATCCTTGAGCATATGGGTTTCGATCAGCAGCACAGGGCGGTTGCGTGCGGCGGCATAACCCGTCGAGTACTTTGCCGTGGAAACAAAATACGAAACGCCCTTGCGCAGGTCACTGTGGTCGATCGGCTCAGGATACGACGTCAGCAGATGATCCCGTTTGTCGACGGCCGGAAACACAGTGTCGAAGAAAAATCCTCGTTGCCAAGAACGCAAGCCTGCGTCGAGCAGGTCGAACTGTTCCAGATGCCAGGTCAGGTCGTACTGGTAGTCGGCGCCGTCGGTGGTGTGCGAGTCGTAGACGAGATGCGGATCGAACTGGTTCCAGAGGCCCAGCAGCGCGCGCATTTCGGGTGTGTCGGCCTTCAGGAAATCGCGATTGAGGTTGTACCGCTGCGCGGTGCCGCGCCAACCCATGTTGGTCGGACCGTTCTGGTTGATCCGGTTGAACGGCGAACGACGTTCGTGGCCATCAAGGTTGAAGATCGGCACGAACGCCAGGCTCACCCCCGGATAGGGCCAGCGGAAGCCGTCGTTCTCGGTGAGCTCACGCAGCAACATGATGCCGGCATCCTTGCCCTCGATTTCACCGGAGTGAATCCCGGCAATCAGCAACAAGCGCGAGGTGTCTTCCAGCGTGCCGGGTTCAGCTTCGTCGGCGCCGCTGGTCGCAAGCAGCCATTTGATTTCGCGGCCTTCGGGCGTGAGCCCGAACGTCTGCATGCGCAGGTCCGGCGAGCGTGCAGCCAATTCTTCGAGCAGCGCATAACTGGCCACCGCGCTGTCTGTCTCGCTGAAGTCGCTGCGTTCGGCGCCGGTCTTGAGCCGCTCTTCATCGGACATCGGTGTGACCGCGAAGGCGGTGCAGGGCAACAGGGCCAGCCCAAGGATCGTTCGCAACAGGTGCATGTCAGTGCTCCGACTGGGCGTCACGTTTCATGGCCATGGCTTCGTTGTGGCCGAGATACCGATCGATCGCCATGTGGATGAGGTAAAGAAGGGGGATCATCAGCACGGCAACGATGCCCTTGTAGACGTAGTTCACAGTGCCGATGGCCAACCAAAGGGACGTGGCCCACTGTTGCGGTCCGATCACGAAGGCGATGTACAGCACCACGAAACTGTCGATGAACTGGGAAACCAGCGTTGACGCAGTGGCGCGCAGACCCAACCATCGATCACCGGTGCGCGCGCGGATGCGCTGAAACACCGCGATGTCGATCAGTTGTGCCAGCAGGAACGCAATCACCGAGCCCCAGATGGTCCAGCTGGCCTGACCGAAGATTGCCGCAAAGGCGGCCTGCTGATCGGGCACACCCTGATCCTTCATGACGCCGACCCACCAGTCGGCCGGCACCAGACCGATGGCCATATAGGCAAACAGGAACGCGTACAGGATCAGGACAACCGCCAGCCACGAAAGGAAGCGAACACCGCGTTTGCCGTAGTACTCGTTGATGATGTCGGTCATCACGAACACGATCGGCCAGAGCATGACGCCGGCCGTAAAATTGAGACTGCCGCTTTGGCCGAACAGTTGCCAGTTCAGTGCGTCGATACCGAGCGTCGGTTCCAGTGCAAAAATCTTCACGCCGACGAACTCGGCGATCAATACATTGGTAAGGAAGAAACCCGAAAGGACCAGAAACAACTTCTGGCGACGATTGAAGCCGGTCATGCGGAATCCTTGCGGTAGAAGGGGATGAGGTCGGGCGCCTTGGCACCGCCGGAGATCACGAACGCCATGGCTTGATCAACCGTCCAGTCGGTGGGCGTGAGCTTCGACACGGGAACGATTTCGAGGTAGCCGGACGTCGGATTCGGGGTGGTCGGCACATAGACGGCTGCGAGTTCCTCGCCGGTGTGCTGATCACGCATGGTGCGTGTGACCAGGCCGATCGTTTTCATCTCCGGTGAAGGGAAGTCGATCAGCACCACACGGCGGGTGCCGTCCGGCTTGGTGCGCAGAGCCTCGAGGAGCTGTTTGGCGCTGCCGTAAATGATCTGCGCGAGCGGAATCCGTGCGACCAGCGATTCCAGCCATCGCAACAATCGTTGTCCAATCACCCGGCTGGAGATCCAGCCAATGATCAGGATCAACAACAAGGTCAGCACGATCGCGACCAGCTGTTTCGCCTCAACCGAGTCCAGCCAGCCGAACACATGCGGCAGTGCATCAGCGAGCGGTGAGAGAACCCCATGGACCCAGGGGGACGACAGGTAATTGAGTCCCTGCAGCACAAAACCGAAGACGATGAAGGTCAGCCAGATCGGCAGCAGGGTAAGGATTCCGGCGATGAAGTAACGCTGGATTCGATGCAGCATGTCGTGGTGATTCTCCAGAGGGTCTGGCAATGATGCCTGAGCCGCAACAGGTCGGGTAGCACGACATTTGTGCCGCAGTGCGCAATCGAAAGTTGTTGCGGTTTCGTGAAATCGTGATTTATGTTTCAAAAGGTGGCGGCACCGACTCGTCAACACCGGTGTCGCGATTTCAGGGGATCAAGCGGACAGCCCAGGACCAATCAAACGGCCCGGGTGGCGACTGATCAAAAAAACATACTTTCGAACCACAAACGAGGGGAGTTTCGCGAACATGAAGATCAAGCCCACCCAATTGGCGCTCGCTGCAGCAATGTTTGTTTCCGGCTCGGCTTTTGCCGGCATCACCGCCCGCCTTGAGCCCGCACAGGACGCCGGTACCAATGCCCCTCAGGTCCGCTTCACGATGACGAACACCGGCAAGTCGGCCGTGTCGGTCGTCCGCTGGGAAACCCCGTTCACCGGCATCATCGGTGAAGTGTTCGATGTCACGATCAACGGCGTCGAAGCTGAATACGTGGGTCGTCACTACAAATGGGCTGATCCGCAGGATTTCGACATGATCACCCTCAAGGCGGGTGAATCGCGCTCGATCACTCTTGATCTGTCGGCGGCCTATAACCTCAGCGAAACCGGCGTCTATGAAATTGCCTACCGCACGAGCGAGCGCGCACTGCGCCTCGGTCAACGCGGCGTCGACGAAAGCAAGGTCTTCACCGGTGAAGTGGCCTCAGCGCCGATCAGCATGTTCGTCGAGGGTGTGCCTGCAGCTGATCCGGCAGTGCCAGTTGCCTGGGCCAACCAGAAAGCCAATGCAGCGGGCTTCACGAGTTGCTCGACTACCCAGCGCACGACCATCAACACCGGCATGAACAATGCCGGCACCTACGCTGCAAATTCGCTGGCCTACTTGAATGCCGGTACACGCGGATCGCGTTATACGACTTGGTTCGGCACGTATTCCGCAACTCGTTACAGCACCGTGAAGGCCCACTACGTAAAAATCGACGAGGCACTCCGCATCAAGCCGGTGACGTTCAATTGTTCGTGCACCGACTCGGCCTACGCCTACGTCTACAAGAACCAGCCTTACAACATCTTTGTCTGCAATGCGTTCTGGTCGGCACCCGCGACCGGCACCGACTCGAAAGCCGGCACGATCATCCATGAACTGAGCCACTTTACGGTGGTCGGTGACACCGATGACCATGCCTATGGTCAGACCAACGCAAAGAAGTTGGCAAAGTCAAACCCGGCCCGTGCCACAGACAACGCCGACAGCCACGAATATTTCTCCGAGAACACCCCGTTCCTGAACTAAGGTTGCAGGAGTTCACCGAAAGCCCGCGGATCCGTCCGCGGGCTTTTTGTTTGGGGCGCGCATGGGGCCTTCAATGCCGCTAAGATTCGGCAGCGTTCCGGCAAAAGCCGGTGCGATTGGCCATGGATAGCCGGGAGTCGGGGAATGACTCCGGCACGGGAGGACGTAATGCTGATACTGACAAGAAGAGTGGGCGAAACCCTGATGATCGGCGACCAGGTCACCGTGACGGTGCTCGGGGTCAAGGGTAATCAGGTGCGCATCGGTATCAATGCTCCCAAGGACCTGGCGGTTCACCGGGAGGAGATCTTCCAGCGTATTCGCAAGGAACAGGAAGGCGGCGGTGAGGCGGTCGTTTCGCCCGCAGACCCGAAAGCCTGAAATCACGACTTGGCGAATTGCCACCGAGCCGCTATCCTTCGCGGCCGATCGCGCCAGAGCGGTCCGAGCAGTACCAAATTCTGGAGAGATGCCCGAGAGGCCGAAGGGGCTCCCCTGCTAAGGGAGTATAGGGTCAAAAGCCTTATCGAGGGTTCGAATCCCTCTCTCTCCGCCAGAACAAAAGAACCCCC
>JBEIPT010000574.1:0-1945 GCA_040376895.1 Lysobacteraceae bacterium
AGCCGTTCACGTCGATCCATCCCGGCAACACCGAGGTGGTCGCATTGGAAGGTGCGCAGCTCAGTGCGGGCCGCTATTACGTCACGCCGGTCAATGCCGGAACCTCGGTTGCCAAAGTGACTTTGTCTGTATTCGGCGAGTTCAACGGCAGCACCACACAACCTGCGGCCAACGGTTACTTCAATCCGGCACGCAGTGGACATGGTGTGTTCCTGGCACGTACGCCGCAAGTCTGGGCGCTCGCCTGGTACACGTTCGACCTCGCCGGCAAGCCGCTTTGGTACACCGCACAGGGCGCTGCGGCTGCCGCCAATGACGGCATCTGGACCGCACCGATCTTCCGGTCAACCTGGAACGGGGCTCGTGACAACCCGCAGCAGGTCGGTGAAGTCATCCTGACTTTCGATGGCACCGGCAGCTTCACGTATTCGTGGTTCCTCGACGGTCAGTACGGCAGCGAGCCGTTCCTGCCGATCGGTGCGCCACAATGTGCGAACGGCAACTTGTCGGTTGGCGGCGGCTGGCTGCGTCCAGACCTGTCGGGCTGGGGCAGCTACTTCCTCAACTTCACTGGCAATTTCGAGGCCGAAGCCATCTATGTCTACGACACCTTCGGTTTGCCGCGTTGGGTGATTGGCGACGGCACCTATGCCACCACGCTTCAGAAGAACCTGTTCCAGGTGAGCGGGTTCTGTCCGACCTGTGCGGCATTGACGACCACGCGCACGCAGGTGGGAACCGCTTCGCGTACTCTGAACTCGACTACTGCCGGCACGTTCACCACCAACTTCACGTTTGCCGACGGGCTCAACGGAAGCTGGGTCCAGAACAACGTGAACTGGGTCAAGTTGACGCCTGATCTGGCCTGCCCTTGAGCTTCGCTTTGCGAAGCTGAAGGGCGAAGTGTTTGCCTAAACCCCTCCCAACCCTCCCCGAACATCGGGGAGGGCTTGTGCTAATTTGACGACGTCGCGTTTTCGGCGGAAGCCGCTCTTGCAGAACGGTGCGGGAAGCGACTCATTCCCGCTCCGGCATAAGTCCACGCGCCGGACCCGAATTGCCATAAGAAAGCCGGTACCGAGCGGTGTCTCCGGAGTTAGCATCCGATTTTCCCCAGGCACTGAACAGATCATCATGGCGTCCGCTCCTGTTTTTCCCGTCGACCACCGGTTCGTGGTGCTCAAGTTTGGTGGCACCAGTGTTGCCACGGCTGCGCGATGGCGCGCGATCCATGACTTGGCGACGGCACGAAAACGCGAGGGCTTTCGGGTGGTGGTCGTGGTGTCGGCTTTGAGCGGCGTGACCAACCTCTTGCAGGCGATCATCGACGACACCGCCCCTCAGTCGCGACTGGACCGATTCGACGAGATCCGTGGCAAACACGAGGCCCTGGTGAGTTCGCTCGAAATCCCGATGCCTGATGCAGTCATGCAACAGCTCGAAATCCTGCAGCACCTTCTGACTGACGAGCGGGCTGCAGCGTGCGCATTGCCCTGGCAGGCCGAACTCCTGTCACAGGGTGAGTTGTTGTCGAGTCAGCTGGGCGTTGCTCTGTTTCGACATTGGGACACCGCGTGTGATTGGCTGGATTCCCGATCGGTATTGAAGTCCCTGCCTGAGCGCAATCAAAGTGATTGGGCGCGATGGCTCTCCGTGAATTGCGAGTGCGGCCGAACTCCGGAACTCGACGCGGCACTGCGGCAGCAAGCCGACATCCACATCGCGCCTGGCTTCATGGCCCGAGATGCCCAAGGCCACACAGTGATTCTCGGTCGAGGCGGTTCGGATACCAGTGCTGCGTACTTGGGCGCCTTGCTGGGTGCAGTCCGCGTGGAAATCTGGACCGACGTCGCCGGCATGTTCAGTGCCGATCCACGCCAGGTCCCGGAAGCGCGACTGCTGGGTCAACTGGATTTCGAGGAAGCGCAGGAAATCACCACCACCG
>JBEIPT010000362.1:0-4016 GCA_040376895.1 Lysobacteraceae bacterium
CAACGTTTGCGGCCCCAGTTGCCGTGCGACGTCCTGCGTCACGCGCTGGTTGGCCGTCGCCGTCGTCGCCAACACCGGCGTGTCGGCCGCGACGCCCAGCAGCGTCCTGGCCAGGCGCTGGTAGTCGGGCCGGAAATCGAAGCCCCAGTCGGAGATGCAGTGGGCTTCGTCGATGACCAGCATCGAGATCTTTGCCGCGATGCCGCCCAACACCTGAGACCGAAAGCGTTCGTTCGCCAATCGTTCCGGTGAGATCAAGAGGATGTCGACTTCCCCACGGGCGAGCTGTGTTTCTACATCGGTCCAATCATCGACGTTGTCGGAATTGATCGTGGCGGCACGAACCCCCATTCGCTCCGCTGCGACGATCTGGTTGCGCATCAGCGCCAGCAAGGGCGAGATCAGCAATGCAGGGCCCGTCTTTGCGTCGCGAAGCATTTTGGTCGCAATGAAGTAGACGAAGCTTTTGCCCCATCCGGTTTTCTGAACCACCAACAGGCGCCCTCGCCCTTCCACGATGTGGCGAATGGCCTCTTCCTGACCCTCTCGAAACGTGGCATCGCCGCGGCCAGAGCCAATACGAAGCAGCGCCAGAGCGCTTTCGGGGTTGTAGGTCATGGGTTGGCTCATTGTTTTCCTGATCGCGAGAGCATCGGCCCGATGGGCTTGCCTGACAGGACCTTGCCGCCCAGGATGTTGGCCATCGCCCTGCCTCTCCGCCAAGAAAAGTCGAGTTATGAGTTTAGCTGCATCACCGGTCGGTTTGTTCCGCCCTAAATTCGGGATGGAGGTTTGACAGGAGCATGTCTCATACGATGCGATTGGATCTGCGGACGATTGCAACATGCCCCCGAGTACCCCCAACTGTGGACTCCTGCATTGCCCGCGTGAGAAGTGTTTCTTCGATTGAATCTGAGCAGAATCCGCCGTGTCCCGGCCGCCGGCAAACCAAGCTTTGCTCCAGTCCGCGACGCTGGCATTGCGCTCGGTGGTTCGCATGAGGGACCCACAGCCGGCATGTTGGCGCGTTTCGACATGCAACGACCACGCCGTTCAGGAAACCGCTGGACGAACCTGCTCCGGCATACCGAACACAAACGAATCCATCGACAGCACACCGTACGTCATCCCACCTTCGACGAGTTGGCCGCGATCATCGGAACCACTCGCTCCCACCGCCACCAGCAGAGGCAGGAAATGCTCCTCGGTCGGATGCGCACGCACTGCGTGTGGCGCTTGTTCGCGGTAGTGCACCAGTGAGTCAACATCACCACGGGACACGGCGTCGCCGATCCAATCGGCAAACCTCTGGGCGTATTCCGGATCGTTGATGTGTTGCCGGAATTCGTAGAGGTTGTGCGTGAGGCTGCCCGAGCCGATCACCAGCACGCCCTGTTCGCGCAGAGGTGCGAGCGCCTGCCCAAGACGCAGCGCCCCGGCAGCATCGATATTGTGCGGCAACGAGACCTGAAGCACCGGCACGTCGGCCTTGGGTTTCAGATAACGGAGTGGCACCCAGGCGCCGTGATCCAGGCCGCGTTGGGTGTCGATCGCGGCATCAAGGCCGGCGGCCTTCAGGAGCCCCAGGATCTGCACGGCAAGCTGCGGCGCACCGCTCGCCGGATACTGCAACGCATACAACGCCGCCGGAAATCCGCCGAAGTCGTGAATGGTTTCGAGTTTTGCGGCGCCCGTGACCCACACGCCTCTAGTCTGCCAGTGTGGCGACACGACAACGATGGCACTCAGCGCCGGAAGGCGCTCACCGATACGCGAGAGATTCGGACCGAGCAAGCCCGGATCAACCGCGAACATCGGTGAACCGTGCGATACAAACAAGACCGGAATGCGGGACATGATGGCTCCAAGTTATCGGGATCGTGGCAGCCTCGGAAAGACAACCACGAAGTATCAAGACCACTCCATTCGCACTACATCACGAGACAGATTTCGACGGGAGTGACTGTTTGTCTAAACATGGCGACAACAGGGAGTTCGATGTGCAGCAAGGCCGCAGTTTGCAGGCTGTCGCACGTACCGGCAGACTTGGCGCCGAAGCCCACACCGACACCTGCGGTGTGTCCAAGACCGCTGTCTCCCAGCATGGCGCCGACCTGGAAACACAACCCGGCGCATGATCCATTCTCTGGTCCAGGCATTGACGACCCCGCATTGGCAATTCGCATGAGTCATGCATGTCACGCAAAAACGCAATGTCTCAATCCCGTAGAACCTGATCCAGAATAGTGCGGGCACGCTCCGCATCCGAGGGTTCAACGTCAAACACTTCGGCACATTGAACGTATCCCGAGGGTTGGCCGGTGATGCAGTCCAACAGCTCGTAGCGGTCACTCCGGTGCGCGGCCGCTATGCCTGCCTCACGCAGTCGATCCAGTGCTTCTGCAATCGCATCGGGCGACCTTGGTTGCTCGTAATACACGTTATCGAAGGGCCATCTGATGACCATGTGCTGCTCCAAAACTTGCGAAAACCCAGTCTACGCAGCGCCCTCCAGCTTGCCAACACTCGTCGTGGACGTCAGGAACGTCGCCCCGAGGTGCCCAACCTTGACGTAAATCAGCGCCCCTTCGCTGCCCGTGAACGGTGTGTGCCGGCTCCAGCGCGGACTGCGTAGCCAGCTGCCGGCGGGATACTCACCATGTTCATCGCGGAACATGCCCTGCAGCACCAGGATTTCCTCGCCACCAGGATGCGTGTGAGGATTGAACTGCGTGTGCGGCGCCCATCGGACCAATGCGGTGCTGACGTCGTCGAACTCGTGCAAGGGCATTACCAATAATCCGGGCACCAGGCCCTCTCGCCAGGGCGTGTTTCTCGTGTCGATGCACACGGGCTCGTCGTCGCCCGGAGCGAATTGCCATAGCTTCACGAACAGGGTGCAACCGTCGCGCGAGAACGGCTCATGGGCCGTGCCGGGCGGGTTGCGCACATAACTCCCAACCGGGTAGTCACCACGCTCGTCGCTGAAGGTGCCTTCGAGCACCAGGAACTCTTCGCCACCACCGTGTACATGGCGCGCGAAGCGCGAGCCCGGGGCGTAACGCACCACGCTGGTTGCGCGCGCGATCTCGTCGCCGACGCGGTCCAACCGATATCGATGGACGCCGGGTTCCGGAGACGGTACCCAGCATGCGTCGGTGGGTGGCGGCAACACCACTCGTTGAGAGAAATCGGCATTCAACAGGTTCGAGGTCATGCGGCGTTTCCAGGAAAGGATCAACAACGTCCAGATTGAGTACTTCACCCCGATTTTCAACGGGACCACGGCTAGATTGCCCGATCACACGTTCAGCAAGTGTCGACGCGGCGGATCTGGATGCGCGCCGCAGCAAAATTCGCCAAACTCCATCAACCCACTGCTGCGCAAACGGAACCGCCTTGATGACCGATGATGCCCTGTTCAAACGCGTCGACCAATTGCTGAAGACGCAACTGCAGGGTGTGCTGGCCACCCAGCAGCACAGTCATCCCTACACCAGTCTGATGGCTTTTGCGCACACCCCCGACCTTCGTTACCTGGTGATCGCCACGCTGCGCGAGACACAGAAACACGCCAACCTGATGCGCAACGCCGAAGTGTCGTTCCTGGTCGACAACCGTACCAACGCACCCATCGACTACGAACAGGCTGTCGCCATCTCGGTCATCGGCCACGCCCGGGCCATTCCTGACGCAGAGCTTGAACGATTCCTGACAATCTACGCTGACAAACACCCGAAACTCCATGGCTTCATCCACGCGCCAGCCTGCTCACTACTCCGCATTGAAGTCAGTTGTTACCGCGTGATCAGCAAGTTCCAGTCCGTCGAGTTGCTCGAGATCGGGGCAGCACCGTGTCCGGCTGGCGCAATCGAATAGGCGCCTGGACGATCGGCGGCAAGCCGCATTACCCGTCGCCGCCAATCGCCTACAATGACGAACCCTGATTGCAGCAAGTTCCGCCGTGCCCCCTGCCCCGCTCATCCATTCTTCGTTCTACAAGTTCGTGCCGATCG
>JBEIPT010000052.1:0-13095 GCA_040376895.1 Lysobacteraceae bacterium
GCTGTTCGGCGGCACGGCGTTCACCATCGGTACCTTGCGCTTTGCGTGGCATCTGACCACCGTGGTTTGGTGGGGCCTTGCCTATCTGCTCTTCGTGCTGGCAACCGAAGGCAGCTTGTCAACGGAGAAGATCCTGACGATCATCGGCATCACCTCGCTGATCTCGGCAGCTTTGCCCCTTTATTTCACTCGAGGCAAACACCTTTCCTGGATTGTTTTCCTTTCGGTGGGTGTCTTGCTTCTGCTGGCCGGGAACGGCGTTTGAGATCCGGGCTTGGCCACGGTTGTATTCGCATTGACGGAAAAATCATCTCCGATTGGACTTTGTCGCTTCTTGCGTGAATCGTCACGCCGATCCGGAAACGAGCGCTTGTCCGTGCTTTATCCGAATGCTTGAGGCATCGTCGGGACTGGATCAGACTCGGAGTCATTGTTTCCCATTCTGGCAGGCGCCCATGACGACCCTTTCGCTTGTTCTCGTTTCCATGCTTGTGGGCTCGGGTGGCGACTGTGGGTCGGAAGAGCTCAAGGGAGCCGCATGGCACACTTCCGCAAGTCTTCAGGAACTGGCGGGGGAGCGTTCGGTTTCGGAGCAGGAAGTGGGTGGCCTGTTGGTTCTCTGGGATCTTCACGAGTGCGAACGCAGTGTGGAGTCCGACGTATCAGGAGAAAACACGGAAGCCAGCCCGGAAGCCTGCGCCAAGTTTGTTGAGCTGGTGCGCGACCCTGATCAGGAGTTCGTGGACATGGCGCGGGAGCCGGTTTCGGAAAGCCGACGGACCGTCGCCAGTGTCGCTTGGGCTGAAGTCCGTCCCGGGAAGGGGTCGGTCCATCATGTGATTGTGGCGTCCCCGGACGAAGCGATCGAGTTGGTGCATCCCGGCTACGGTCGCGAAGGGGCTGTGGCGTTCAGGTGTATCGACAATCCTTGGTTCAAAGACTGAATCGCACGTTGGCAGATATTGCGTCCATGTCATTTCCTTACGAAGCGCCAAAAAGCGCACTGGTTGCCACGGGGCAACTCAAGCTGATTGACTTGAGTTGGAAGAGGGTGCTTGTCTTCGCGCTCCTGATCAAACTGTCGGTCAATCTGATTGCCTTCTTCAGTGCCCTGACATCCGGATTCTGGATGGTTTTCGGATTCGACGCCGAGGCTGCAGTGGTCAATGCGCGACTGATGAGCAAGGCGCTGATCTTCTTGGCCAACGTAGTGCTTTTCTGGCTCTTCGCATCTCCGGTCAGGCGACCCTTTGCGGCAATCCTGATAGTCGTTTTGCTTGCCGAATTGATTGGCGTGGCATTCGAAGTGCTGATCTACCGAACTCCAGTGGACCAGTTGTTTGAGGCCGCTGGCACCGCACGATTTCTGGCTGCTGCAGTCATGGGCTGGGTTGCCGCAAGGCTTCGCCCGATGAATCCAATGAAGTGGACGGATTCCGCTCCTTCCGACTGAAGTGGCCAAACAGAATCAACTGTTCGCTGGGGTGAGCGCTGTAATGCAGTCACCGATTGAGCGCATCGCTTGCGATGGTTTCGAAGAAGACGCAACATCGACGTGCGGCTACTTCACACGTCTTCCGGGTATTGCATGTTGACGCCCACTCACCTCGAACGCTGTGCCGGATCACTGGTCGGTTTGGCTTGCGGCGACGCGGTCGGCACGACGGTTGAGTTTCGGCCGCGAGGCAGTTTTCAGCCATTGACGGACATGGTTGGTGGCGGTCCGTTTGGACTGGCGCCCGGGCAGTGGACAGATGACACATCCATGGCGCTCTGCCTTGCCGAGAGTCTCCTGTCCAAGAATGGATTCGATGCGACCGACCAGATGGGTCGATACCTGAACTGGTGGCGGTGGGGCTATTGGAGTTCAACTGGCCAGTGTTTCGATATCGGGATGACTGTCAAAGCTGCTCTGGAGCGGTTCGGACTGACGCGTGACCCATTCGCGGGATCAACGAGTCCCATGTCTGCCGGAAATGGCGCCCTGATGAGGCTTGCGCCGGTTGTCTTGTTCTTCTACCCCGATCTTGAGCAGGTTCAGGAATTCGCCGTTGAATCAACCCGTACGACACACGGTGCACCTGAAGCGATTGACTGCAGCAGGTTGCTCGCTTTGATCCTGGCCCGCGGACTGGCTGGCGCCGACAAACACGAGATGCTGGACGCCTCGGCACTTGAGTTCGCATCTCCCAAAGTCGCAGCCCTGGCCAAGCGTTCCTATCGGAACAAAGCCGAAGCTGAAATCGCGGGTACGGGCTATTCCGTTGCGTCGCTGGAGGCAGCGCTTTGGTGTTTCAATGAGACGGACTCGTTCGAATCCGCCGTGCTTCGTGCGGCGAATCTGGGCGACGACGCCGATACGACCGCAGCAATCGTCGGTCAGATCGCTGGCGTGCACTACGGCATCCGGGCCATCCCGGAAGCCTGGCGCGCGCGTTTGCACATGGCGGCGGAGATCGAATCGATGGCATGCCAGTTGGGCCGTGCGCGAGGCGCGTCCTGACCTGAGGTTCGAGCGGGTATGCATCATCAAGCCGCTTGGCCGCCGGCTCGGTTCGGGGCATCATCGGTCGGCGGGTATTGATGCCCAGCACTCGAATGGTCTCGGACCCAGAACCAGGCAACACGAACCCAACTGAGCGGAGGCTTGCATGTTTTTCGACCCGAGCGAAACGTATGTTCATTTGGCGACAAACGGTTTGGTGCAGCAGTTGCCAGGGGGCGAGAAGTTCTGGTCCATGCCACAGGCGGAGCTCGATCGCTTTGAACAAGAGTGGCTCATCACCGAGTTTGAGTGCTCATCGGATTGGTCGAACTGGGAGATGCATCCCGAGGGCGATGAATTTGTGTATCTATTGTCGGGCGCTGCGGTGATGTTGCTGGAGCAATCGACGGGGCTGCGAGAGATCCCGCTCAACGGGCGTGCAGCGGTTCTTGTACCGCAAGGCGTGTGGCATACCGCCAAGGTGAGCATGCCAAGCCGCATGCTGTTTGTCACCAGGGGGCGCGGGACTCAGCATCGTGCTGTCGTATCAAGTGCTGTTGCACAGGCGCTTGAGGGACAAGCTGCGGCATTGGCGAGCGAAGGAGGGGAGGCATGAGCGTGGTTAGTCTGATCAAATTTTTCGGAGCCTTGGGATTTTGCCTGTATGTCAGCGCACCATCGTTGGCTTTCGCAGAGCAAGTGCCCGTCCAGAAGTACAATCCCGTTGAGATGGCATCGTTCCATCAGCTGGTTTTTGCCGATGAGGACATTGCCATCCTCAACAACCGCTATCCGCCAAAGGGTGATTCGGGTTTCCACGCGCATCACCGCGATCTGTTCGCGGTGATTGTGGAGCCCGCACAGTCGAGTGGCCAAGGTCTGGATAAGGCACTGACCCCGGCACCGCTGTATCCGCTCGGAGCGGTGGCGTACAGCCCAGTCGGCCCTGAGCCCCGGGTACACCGAGTGGTCAATGATGATGGCCATCCCTTTCACATCATCGTGATCGAACTGCGACGCTCGAAGCTCGTGGGAACGCCGATCTCGTCAAGAGATGGCGCGCCTCAGTATGAACGAATTTCCGATGTTCCGCGGCTTCGATCTTGGCGCCTGATCCTGGGGCCGGGCGATTCGGTTCCGGCGATTACACAGGGCAACAAAGGTGTTCGGGTGGTGGTTCGAGGGGGCTTGTTGACAACCATCACGCCCGGTTCGCAAGACCAGCAGCTGTTCTTGCAGCCAGGGGATTTCTCGGTCCAGATGGCTGGGATGACACGCGCGCTCAAGAACACCGGAACTCAAACCATTGAGCTCGTCGAGATGGAACTCAAATAGAGTTTTGCCCCAGAATGCAGTGTGCCCAGAGGACCGCCCATGCTGATGCGATTTTTGATCTTGAATCTTTTTTTTCTGACTCTTGCCGACGACGCCACTGCGGCATCGATGGCGGACCGG
Organism: Lysobacteraceae bacterium; assembly: GCA_040376895.1. GTDB lineage: Bacteria > Pseudomonadota > Gammaproteobacteria > Xanthomonadales > Ahniellaceae > Ahniella. The sequence goes on from JBEIPT010000052.1 coordinate 3,941, forward strand.
AAGTTTCGTGAATACTGCGCGCCGACTTCAATCGGTATCAGCAATCCCCAGGCCCGATGGCACTGCACGGATCGTGGTTATGAAAGTCTGCACGAACTGCATGAATCGTTGGCCGAGAGAACACCCAGTTCGAAGTGGGCTTCGCCATTCTGGCGAGAGAATGAACCCGTGCTCGCCAACCTGCAGGGTAAAGAGACATTCTGGGATTGTGTGCCCAATAAAGACATCTGCGGCATTTGGGTAAAACTGGCGCCCAATCATCTGGTGTTCATCCAACAGTTGCTCGACATCGAGCGTAACAACGACTGGCTTGGTATTGGCCTCACGGTTTTCTGTGAAGACACGGAAGAATCCTGTCGAGCGCTGCAGGATCAGGTCGCAGGAATCCTGCCTGACGGAGACCTGGGCGAAACAAGTCTGGTTGGTATGCCCCCTACGGCACCCCCTCTGCCGCCACCTTTGCCCTGACCAGATTGTCAGGCGACACCAGATCGCAGCAGTTCATGATTCCGACGCCAGATGCGAAGACGAAACACAAGTGAGCAACTCGTTATGTCTGACCGGCACATCAAGGATATCGACCGCGAGATCCTGCCGGTTTTTGTGGCGGAGGTTGCCGAGTTTCTCGACGACCTCAGCCGAGAGACCTCGGTCCTGCGAGTCAGCAAGCGAATCGAAGAACTCGATGCTTCCAGCAGGCTGGTTGGAGCGAGCACCATCGCCGCCAGGACTTCGAACGCACTTGCCGCAATAGCGCAGTCAGATTACATCGATCTTCGTGTCGTGATGGCGGTTCGTGAACTGACCGAAGATGTGGTCTTGGAGGCTCAGGAGGCGAGTTTGCTGGCAGGCATCGAGTTCACCGGTGCGGTCGTTGAGCTGAGGGTCGACAAGCCACCAAGACTTGAGAAGCCGTGGTGGCAAGTGTGGTGATCGGGCTGATGTCGCTCGGGGCGGATTGCACGTCTGAAAACAGCCGGGTTTTCCTTGTCGGTGCTGCAGGAATTCAGGCCGAGTTTGTCGTCCGGCACTTGGATTGACGGTCTCGACATGCGGTCGGGGCCTTGTGTTCACCTAAGTCGTTAGCGAGGTTTCCCGAGCATCGAGACCACCGCGCCTTCAGCTGTGGACAGGTGCTCCTCCGTGATCCTTGATCGCGGATAACATTGCTTCATCAAGCCAACTTGGCCAGGGCTCCGCAGGGCGCAGAGTTTCGGCCGAAGTCCGTTCCCATTGAGCGCTGACCAAGGAGTGTTCCGCATGTCAACCTCACTGCTCGTTTTGCTTGGATTCGTCTCCTGGACATTGGCCCTGCTGGTACTGATGGAGATCATGCGCGCCAAGCTGGTCTTGACCGGAGCGGTTCTTGCCAACGGGTTCGATCCCGGGAACTCCAATCTTTCTCCCTTCATGCAGCGGCTGGCGCGCGCTCATGCAAACTGCCTGGAGGGTCTGCCGGTCTTTGGGGGTCTGCTGCTGATCGCGGTGATTTCCGGCAGGTCGCATGCGACCGACTCGTTGGCATACTGGTTCCTGGCAGCACGGATCATCCAGTCGGTCATTCATTTGTCTTCGACGAGTCCCGCTGCCGTCACGGCCAGGTTTGCCGCTTTTTCGATCCAGTTGGCGATCGCGATTTTCTGGGTCGTGAAACTCCATGAGGTCTAGTGTTGCGTTCCGGCATGTGCCGTGATTGTTTCGACTCAAAACGAGCCTCATCATGCCCACCCGAATCGCCACACTACTTTTGCTGATTGCCTTGTTGTCAGGCTGCGCGGTTTTTGGTGAACGACTCAGTGCGAGTTGCGCCAAAGGTTCGTTCGATTGTGGTGTCTTCGAATTCGCCGCTGCCAGCGAAAAGACGCTCAGATCGCATGGCGCGACTGTGTCGGTCGATTGCCCTTGGCACTTCTATGCGCCACCCCACGAACAGATCATGCCGGAGTGCAAGGTGCTGATTTCTGCGGTACTTGATCACGTGAACGGAAAATTTCGAGACTGTCTGCAGCCGATCAGACCAGACGATGTCGTGTTCAGCGAGAGCGGCGGGGCGCTCGACTCGTTTGTGCCAGGTCAGGAATTCGCCGACGAATATTCGAACATTGTCGCGACCATCCCATTGGCCTGGGTTGAACCGGGTCGATGCCGTCGCTGATTCGATTCCGTCAGTTTTGTCGAGCAATGAATTGTGCTTCGAAGATTCGATGTTTGGCGGTGGGTTTCCTTCGATACAATCCTGATTGGTGCACCGATCAGCCGCAGGATGAACAGTATGGCCGACAACAAGACCAAGGCAACCAACGCCAATATTGATGATTACGTCGCCTCAAGGGCGGATACGCAGCAGCAGGCCGATTGCCAGCAACTGATGTCTTTGTTCCAACGGGTAGTGGGACAACCCGGCAAGATGTGGGGGCCGAGTATCGTCGGATATGGCGTTTACCGGTACACCTATGAGAGCGGACGTACGGGCGAAGCGCCATTGACCGGCTTTGCCATTCGTGGCCGCGAACTGGTGGTCTATATCGATGCGGACAGTGACCAGCAGGCGAAGCTCTTGTCCAGACTCGGCAAGCACAAGATGGGCAAGGCATGCCTTTACTTCAAGCGACTGGCCGATCTCGACCCATCCGTCTTCGAGCAACTGGTCGCAAACTCGGTTGCTCAGATTCGGGAGCGCTACGGGGAAGAGGCGTTTGTGCCGATCCAGTGGATGGGCACGTATCGGGCAATGGCCGGCCATCGGGTCGAGATGGATGTGCTGATCAAAGGGCACAGTAATCAACCAGTGGGTATAACCATGCCGTTTGCGGAACTTGGACTTCATTTTGTTTTTGCAATACTTTTTGCCATCCATGCGGTGCGTACGCGCCAGCCGATGTATTGGCTCCTGATCCTTCTGGTGTTTCCATTGCTTGGGAGCCTTGTCTACTTTCTGGCGGTGTACGTTCCCAACTCACGCCTTGAGCGTGGCGCGATGAAAGTGGTTGCGTCTGCAGTCAAGGCGATCGACCCCAAGCGAGAAGTCCGCGACGCCCGAGTGGCTCTGGAAGAGTCACCGACAGCCCAGAACCAGATGCGACTGGCGTCGGCGCTCCTCGAAGCTGGCGACGCTGCAGCGGCAGCCACTGAATACGAAAAGTGCCTGAGAGGCCCGTTTGCGTCGGATGGCGAAATCCGGTTTGGAGCCGCCAAAGCTTTCGTAGAGTGCAATCGTTTTGCGGAGGCCATTCGTTATCTGGAGCCGCTTCGCCAAGAGCAGCCAAATTTTCGACCCGAAGTCATCTCGATCCTCACGGCACGGGCGTTGGCCGGAACCGGTCTACATGAGGAAGCGCGACAGGAGTTCGATTCTGCAGTAGCGAAGTTCGGTTCGTATGGGGCACTGGCGGAATATGCGATCTGGTCGTACGCGATCGGCGACAAGGCGAATGCCGAGCGCCTCGTGCCGGAACTCGACAAGGTCGCTTCGCGCTGGAACAGCCTGAGTCGGGAGCTGAACGAGCCGGTGGCGCGACGGTTGGCGGCGGCCAGGACTCTTGCGGCAAAACCGGTCTGACGCCTGGGTAACTTGCCCCGGAACGACCCGTCGGGCGAAAGAGGCCGATCGACGTGCCAAAAAAATGATTTCAAATCATGTACTTGGGGGATTCCTTCCGGGGTATGACCAGTTGCTATGGGCACACCACAAAACTGTCGCCGACGACATTGCGGCCTCGGTCACATTCCGCTTGAATTGGTGTTCCGCGCCCCGATCCTTCTTGGACGGGAAGGATCTCGCGGAGCCAACGAGGATTGACCATGCAGGCGGAGCAGTTGCTTGAGGTGGAGACCAGTCAAGGCCGGCGCGTGCGCGTGCTGGCGACGGTCAGCCCGCGCGCCCGTCGCATCAACCTGACAGTCGGCGCGGGTGGCGCACGTGTATCGATGCCCGAAGGAACCCATCCTGCGACCATTCGTGCCTTTCTGCGCGAGCATGCGGACTGGCTGGCGAAGAAACTGCGCCAATTGGAACTGACGGGTCGGAAACTCAGTCCGCCCGTGCCTGGGCGCGAGGACACCATTTCATTCCGCGGCGTGCAGTTGCCGGTGGTCTGGAAAGACGAGAGTTTCCCGAAGATCCGCATTGCCAACAGCGACCTCGTGATTGGCCTGCCGCTTGATCGCGAAGACGCGTCCGGCATCGCGGCGAGTGGCATGCGCAATTTCCTGATGCGCGAGATCCGGCGCGAGTCAACACGACTTGCCGCCTATTACGAGCTGCGTCTGGGCAAGTCTGTTTCGGGCTTCCGATTCAGTCCAATGAAAACTCTTTGGGGCAGTCTCAGCGCGAGCGGTCACATGAGCCTGGATCTGTCCTTGATCCTGGCGCCGCCGAAAGCACTCGAGTATGTCGTTGTGCATGAGATGTGCCATCTGTGGGTACGCAACCATTCGTCGAAGTTCTGGGATCGGGTTCAGGACGTCTTTCCCGAAACCGAAGAGCAACGCGATTGGCTCAACAGGAGTGGCCACTCCATCAAGACCGAGTTGTCGCGATGGATCGGCAAGATGCCCGCGGCTCTTTGAGAAACCAGAGCTTTCCGGGGGCGGACACTCAGTCCGCCGATAGACTCCTTTGAAACCGCTGGCGAATTGGGTGTTCTCGAGAATCACGATTTTGTTTTCAAACAGCACGCCCACGACCGTCTGTTTTCGGCTGAGGCTTTAGTCCGCCATCTTGTTCGCTCAAAGTCGTTTGTAATGTGAGTGCCCGCCTTGACCGGGTTCGCCCTCCAATCCTGGAACTAGAAGGCGCTGGCGCTCACCTGCTCCCGGTTCGCCTGGAGTCTACTGGCCGTTCAGGTCCAGGCTACTGACGCAAGGCAGAGTCGAGTTCAGCGCGCCAGGTCGGCGGTTTCGCGGTACAGCACTGCTTCGATACGTGCCGGTACCTTGTCACCGTCTTCCCGTACCAGCGTCAACTTGGTACCGCGCTCGAGCTTGCCGCCGCCGACAATGGTGTTGTCGCGCATGGAGCGGAATCGCCCGGCATCAAGCTTGCGGCCGCCGCTCAGGCGCAGCCACAGGTCGAAGTCCGGTGCGCCGCCGATTTCATGAGCCGCATACCGTTCGGTCCCGATTTCAAAGACATGCCAATGGGCTTTGTCGTCTTTGCCCATGCCGGCATTGAGTTTCCGGTAAAGCAGCGTTTCTTCGACCGCAAAACAGATGCGTTGGCTGAGCTGGCGGCCACCGCGCTCGAAGTGGCCCAGATGGATCGCGGCGCAGAATTCTTCGAGTTCATCTTCGGCATCCGGTGCCAACCGATTCAGATCGAACGCCTCGGGCGAGATGGTGTAGAGAATCTCCGGCGTCGACGCCGACAGGGTGTCGATGAAGTCACGGTCTTCGCGGGTGGCCGGGCTGACGGACAGAACAACCTGCAGATCATGCGGGGCGTGGTACATCGGCAGATGCGAGGCGATGAGGCCGGACGGCGAGACGATCAGCGCCATGCCGTGGACGCCCTGGCGGGGCTCCTGGGCGGTAGCCAGGCCAATGGGGGTCAGCAAGGTCATCAGGGACAGGAAGCGGATCCAGGCACGCATGGGCGACTCCAAAGCAGAGGGCGCGGAGTGTACGCGCTTTTTGTTGGAAGGCTGTTCAAATCGGCCTCTCGGCCGAGGTTTTACGATGCGGAGCCGAACAATCCGGCGGGGTATTCAGGTTTCTGTTCGCGGGCCATCAGCGCCTTCAGGCCTTCGGCCGGCGTGATTTCCTCGTTCAGGACGCGGCTTACTTGCTCGGTAATCGGCAAGTCCAGATCGTGTTTGCGGGCGATTCGCATGACTTCGTTCGCGGTCTGCACACTTTCCACGACCTGACCGATCTCGTGCACAGCCTGGCGGAGTGGCACGCCTCGGCCCAGCGCCAAGCCCAGTCTGCGGTTGCGAGACAGGTCGCCGGTGCAGGTCAGCACCAGATCGCCGACGCCGGCCAGGCCCATCAATGTTTCCGGTTTGCCGCCCAAGGCATGGCAGACCCGGATCATTTCGTTCAGACCGCGCGTGATCATGCCGGCGCGGGCGTTCAGGCCAAGTTGCATGCCATCGGCCACGCCGGTGGCCACAGCCAGAACGTTCTTCATTGCCCCGCCGAGTTCGGCGCCGATCACATCGTTGCCGGTATAGGCACGGAAGCCCGGGCCATGCAGGCGTTTCGCCACCTGGTCGGCATAAGCTTCGTCTTCGGAATGGACAGTCACCGCGGTGGGCAGCCCGGCAGCCACTTCGCGAGCAAAAGAGGGGCCGGTGACAATCGCGAACGGCAATGCGGTGCCGATCAGGTCGATTGCGACTTCGTGCAGGAATCGACCGGTGCCCGGTTCGAAGCCTTTGGTGGCCCACGACAAGCCTTGCGGTCGATGCCCGGTGGCCAAAGCCAGTTCGAGCACCTCACGAAACGCGTGGCTGGGGGTAACCACCAGCCAATCATCGGCATCATGCAACGCGACCGCGAGGTCGGCGGTCACCGCGAGTGATTCCGGGAATTCGCTGTCCGGCAGATACCGGCTATTGCGGCGCGTACGCGCCATGTCCGCCATGGCGGCCGCATCGCGGCCCCACAGCGTGGTGCGGACGCCGTGACGCGCCAGCACCATGGCCAAGGCGGTACCCCAGGAGCCAGCTCCCAGGACCGCCAATTTGGCATTCAGCGGCATCGCCTGATCAGGCGTTGGCCGTGGCTGGATCGCGGCGGCGACCCTGTTCGGCGTACAGCTGCTCGAAGTTGACCGGCTGCAGCAGGAACGGCGGGAACCCACCGTTCGTGACCAGGTCGGAGACGGCCTGGCGGGCGTACGGGAACAGTGTGTTCGGGCAGAACGTGCCGATGACGGCATGCAGGCTCTGCTGATCGAAGCCGCTGAGCGTAAAGATGCCGGCCTGCTGGACTTCCGCGAGGTACGCGGTCTTGTCGGCGATCTTGCAGGTGACCGTCACGGTCAGCACCACTTCGAACACGCTTTCGGCGAGGTTCTGGACTTTCTGCGACAGGTTCAGCTGAATGTTCGGCTGGCCCTGCTCCTGGAAGATCATGGGCGCGCCCGGGACCTCGAAGGAGCTGTCACGGACGTAAATCTTCTGCACGGCCACTTGGCCGACAGCACCTGCCGGGGCGGCGCCATTGGCGCCGGCAATTTCGTTTTCGCTCATGATCGGAACTCGATTGATTGGGGAAAAGCACACCGACCGGGGAACCGGCGGTGAAGACAAAGAACGCGGATTATTCCACGGACGGGCAGATTGGGCGAATGCAGCGTCTTTTCAAGTCATCGACAGACTTCGATTCACAACATGCTGCTGCAACACATCCTGCTGAAGCGCGCCATGGATGGCGTCGTCGAGAAACGCCAGGATGGCGAATCTCGACAGGCTGATGAAGTGCGTCAGGCCTTGCCCTTCAGCAGCGGCAGGTCGGCGCTGGCCCATGTGGATAGGCCGCCGTCCAGCCAATACACCTTGCCGAAACCGGCTTTGGCCAGGCGCTCGCAGGCCTTGGCCGAATTCTGGCCGCTCTTGCAGACCAGGATGACCGGCAACTCGCGGACTTTCGCCAGATCCTTGTTGTCGGGATCGAACTGCGTCATGGCCACGTGGCGGGACCCGGCGATGTGGCCGGCCTCGAATTCGCCTTGGGTCGACACGTCGACCAGCAACGCGTTTTCGCGATTGACGAGGCGCGTCAGCTCGGCAGGCTGGATCGATTTGTACTTGCGCGAGAAGTGCTGCACCTCGTGCGAGATGATCAGGAACAGAACCAGCAGGAACAAGCTGGTCAGGATGAAGTGGTTGGAGATGAACTCCGGCAAGCGTTCAAGAAACACGGCGGACTCGCAATCTGGGTCGGCGATTATCCCTGCCTTGTCGGCGCTGGCAAGCCAATCCCGCACAAAGTGTCGTTCCGGGGCGCGTTCCGGTGCGCCCGGAGTCATCAACATTTCCCCGGAATTCACTCAAACAAGTGCCGGAGTCGAACGTTCGTTCGACTAATAATCGATATAAAACAATGAACTGCAGAGTAATGAACAAAATCAATATGCAAAATTGAAACATGTGGTTTGTCAAATCCAGAACTCGGGCGTATGGTCGGTCTGGCGGTGGTCGTGGAGGGCTTCATCGCGTGGTTCCACAACAAACAGCCCCGACCGGCCCGTCCGGATCGGTGCAGCAATGAACCCGGTCCGGCCCCAAACGGGGCCGGGCCGGGGCCCGCAATCACGAAGCAAGGATGAACATGGTCGCCTCCACACCTCGCCCGAACGCCCTCACTGCTGCACTCACCGTGCAAGGTTCGGCGCCCGCGCTCGACGAAATCCTCAATGGCGACACGCGCGAACTGCTGATCCAGTTGCATCGCCGATTCAATTCGCGCCGAATGGAACTGCTCGATCTGCGGCATGCCCGCCAAGCTCGATTCGATGCTGGCGAGTTACCTGATTTCCTGCCCGAAACGCGCGGCATCCGCGACGGTGATTGGCGGGTCGCGCCATTGCCCGCGCGCCTGCAGGACCGTCGGATCGAGATCACGGGCCCGGTCGACGCCAAAATGATCATCAACGCGCTGAACTCCGGCGCGAATGTGTTCATGGCCGATTTTGAAGATTCCTCAAGCCCCACGTTTGCCAATGTCATCCAGGGGCAGTCAAACCTGAAGGCGGCGGTGCGCGGTGACCTGCGCTTCACCAGCCCGGAAGGCAAAGCCTACGCGCTCAAGTCCGAAGGTCTGGCCACGCTGATGGTGCGACCGCGCGGCTGGCATCTGACCGAAAAGCATGTGCTGGTGGATGGTGAACGACTGAGCGGATCGCTGTTCGATCTCGCCGTGTTCGCAAGCCACAACGCACGTGAGCTCGCTGCGGGTGATCGCGGCCCGTATTTTTACCTGCCGAAAATGCAGAGCCATCTCGAAGCCCAGTTGTGGGACGAAGTGATGAGCTACATCGAAACCCGATTGGTGTTGCCGATCGGCACCATGAAAGCGACGGTGCTGATCGAAACGCTGCCGGCCGTTTTCGAAATGGACGAAATCCTGCACGCGCTGAAGTCGCGTATTGCCGGATTGAACTGCGGCCGGTGGGACTACGTTTTCAGCTACATCAAGACCTTCCGCAA
>JBEIPT010000237.1:0-6040 GCA_040376895.1 Lysobacteraceae bacterium
CATGGTGAAAGCCATACGATTGCGCCGCATCGTGTGAACTATCGGGCGAATGTTTTTGCGCTGCATGCGCTGGGTGCGAAACGGGTCATCGGCGTGAATGCCGTAGGTGGCATCCGTGCCGACATGGGGCCGAAGGTGGTGGTGATCCCCGACCAGATCATCGACTACACACACGGCCGATTCACCAGCTTCTGCGATGTCGATGGTGCGAAGGTCGATCACATCGACTTTTCCGAGCCGTATACCGAGTCGCTCCGGCAAGCTTTGATCACCGCAGCGGCGAAGGCTGGTGTCGCCGCGGTGGCGGGGGGGTGCTACGGCGCCACGCAAGGGCCGCGTCTCGAAACCCGCGCCGAGATCGCCAGGATGCAGCGCGACGGATCCGACCTGGTCGGCATGACCGGCATGCCGGAAGCGGCGCTCGCCCGCGAACTCGGGCTCGAGTATGCGTGTATTGCGCTGATCGCCAATTGGGCTGCAGGGTGCGGTGATCAGGCCGAGATCAGTCTCGACGAGATTTTCGCCAACCTTGCCGAGTGCACGGCTCAGGTTCCGAAGATCGTCAGCGCCTTGCTCGCTGGTTGAGCGATCTGTATCGGGCAGGCCTACCGCACGGATCGTGATGTGCAGTCGGTGTACTGTCGGGTTGCCTCTTTTCCGAGTGCAGGTGGTGGTTACCCATGTCTCTGGTCAGAACCGCTGTCGTCTACTTCTCGGCCGTCTTTGCGCTGGCGTTCTGTCTGGGCGTTGTGCGCACGCTTTGGGTCGTGCCGGCGATCGGCGCACGTTATGCCGAACTCGCCGAATTGCCGATCGTCGTGTTGGCCAGTTTCCTGATCGCTCGTGCCGTCCTGGTCCGATTCGGACCGCTGGCCGGGCGGCAGGCACTTGGCGTCGGTTTTCTGGCGTTGCTGCTGCTGATATCCGCGGAGATCGGTCTGACGCTGCTCTCCGGCCGAACGCTCGCGGACTACTTCGGTAATCGGGATCCGGTTTCCGGGCCCGCGTATGTGCTGGCCGTTCTGCTGTTTGCTTTGATGCCATTCCTGGTTGCCGGAAGACAAGCGCGTGCGCGTCAGTCTTGAAGAAACCCGGTTTTGGCCAAGGGGTGTGCGGGCGCCAGTTGATCCTGATCCCAGCGTGTCAGCACTTGCCTGAGACGTTCGCTGGACGCGCCGGTGGATCGCGCGATGACGTTCAGCAACGCGCTGGGTAAAGGTATTGCAAAGGCGCCAGCGCGCCGGGCCAGACGTCGCGTCATGGTGCGCATGTCCAACGTCTCTGGGCCACCGACCTCGATGACGCCGGGTGTGGCAGGTTCGGTCAGCATCGCGGCGAAAATCCGCGCCAGATCGGCGCAGGCAATCGGATTGCGTCGTCCGCCCGCGCGATTGGGATAGGGTAATACATGCCAACGACGAGCCGTTGCCAGGATCGGCGCGACATTGTGATCGGTCCGGCCATCCCAGATCATGCCGGCGCGAATGATCGTGACCGATATCGAGTTCTGAATGCCAAGTTCTTGCAGTCGTTCTTCGGCCGTGGCCAGTCGAGCCGCGACCGCCCGTTCGGCGGGCAGGATCGCTGCCACCTTGGTGCGCACGCTGATTGAGCCCAAAGCCAACACGCGAGTGAGGTTGGGTGTTTGGACACGATGCAGCCAATCGGCCAGACGATCCATCGGACCGAGCGACAGTACAGTGTGCGCCAGGCACGGGGACAATTCATGCTCCAGCGCCAGCACGCGCCATGTTGCCCCGGGCTCATCCCGGGCGTGGCGCGAGGTTGCGACAAACGGCATATCGGACGCACGCAGCATCGGCACCAGACAGCGCCCGGTCGGGCCACTGGCGCCGATCACGAGCAGGGTTTCCGGCTCGATCACCGCGACACAGCTCAGCCGTTGAACTTCATCAGTTCGACGATGCGGGTCGGCAGGGCCCGGATACGCGCCATCAGTTGTTCACTGACCGGGACCGAGTGTTCGACGAAGCTCGGCGCGTTGCCGAGCGCAAATCGTTTCACCGCACGCGGGTTGCGCTTGAGTTTCCAGTAGCGCGTGATCGCCGAGTCGACGCTCAAGCGGGCTGAGCCCATGCGCACCGGCTTCAGCAGCATGCGATAGACCTGGCCTTCGTTGATCAGCTCCATGGCCAGCTGCGCGTTTGCGCGTTCGGTGATGACCACGGTCGAAATATAGGGGTGATGCAGTTTCAGCGCCTTCAGCAATTGCGTCAGGTCACCTTGTTTGTGGGTTTCGGTTTCCGAGATCAGCACGCCGGTTTCGTGTTGCTCCAGCAGCATCAGCGCCCGATCGATCGTGTTCGCGAACCTGACCTGATAATGCGGCGCCAGAATTTCGCGCAGGCGGTTCTGCGTGACCGCATCTTCTTCGAGCACCAGCACACCCACGGTACCGCGTGCTTCTTCGGCTTCGCGTTCGCTGATCGGTTCGGCGCTGATCAACGGGGCTTCGCGCGCGATCCGGCCGGCCTCGGTCACCAGCGCCTTGATCTCGGCGTTTTCCCATGGCTTGTTGACGTAGCGGAACACTTCGCCTTCGTTGACCGATCCGAGCACTGCCTTGAGGTCGGCGTAACCGGTCAGGAGGATACGCAGCGCACGCGGCTGGGCGTTCTTGATTTCGCGCAGCACATCGATGCCCTGCATCTGCGGCATGCGCTGGTCGCAGACGATCACGTCGATGTCGAAGTCCTTCGCCATCTGCGGCGCCTGGCGGGGGTCATTGCAGATGTGCACTTCGTGTTCGCGCAACAGCGCTTTCAAAGCACGCAGGATGCGCGACTCGTCGTCGATGCAGAGGATTCGAAGCGGGCGGGCGACAGTCGGATCCATGGCTTACTTCTTCCCGTCCTTTTGCTGGATCGGCAGTTCGACCACGAACGTGGTGCCTTTGCCGACTTCGGACTTCACGCGGATCGTGCCGCCATGGCCCTGCACGATCTTGTGGACAATCGACAGACCAAGGCCGGTGCCTTCGCCGACTTTTTTGGTCGTGAAGAACGGATCGAAAATTTTCGGCAGCACGTTGTCGGGAATCCCGGCGCCGTTGTCTTCGATGCTCACTTCGACGGTGTCGGCCAAAGCCCGCGACCGCACGACCATCCGGCCTTCCTCGCCCATGGCCTGAGCGGCGTTGGTGATGAGGTTGAGGAACACTTGATTGATCTGCGACGGCATGCAGCGAACTTTCGGCAACTTGCCGAGTTCGCGCGTGACCGTGACGCGGTCGCGAAGTTGATGGCTGGCAATCGTCAGCGCACTCTGCACACAATCGTTGAGATCGACCAGATCCATGCCGTCGCGGTCGACGCGTGCGAACCCTTTCAGGTTCAGCACCAGCGCGCTCATCTGCTTCAGACCATCAACCGAATCAGTCAGAAGTTCACGCGCCTCGATCAAACCCTTCGCGTTCGCAAGATCCATGCGCACGCGGGCGACCGCGGTTTTTGCGCGCTCGAACGTGGCGGCATCGGCATTCAGCAGGAAGTCGACGCCAGTCATGCATTTGGCTACCGCCTGTTCGTATTCGGTCAGCAGGTCGCCGATGACTTCGGCATTGCTCTTCACGAAGCCGAGCGGCGTGTTGATCTCATGTGCCACGCCGGCAATCATCTGGCCCAGCGACGCGAGTTTGGTGGTGTGCATGACCTGCGCCTGGGAGGCTTCTTTCTTGCGGCCTTCCTCTTCCAGTTCGGCAATCCGTGCACGCAGCCGGGCTTGACCGACAAAAAAGAAGCCCGCAGCACCGGCCAGGGCCAGGCTCAGGAACACCAGGATCAGTAAAAGCGGGCTCATGCGGGACTCGATTCCCCTCGAATTGTCAGCGAGTATAGGGAACTCGTTGCAGCTGGCGCGACTTTTCGCCCAGGCAATGTCCAAAACCATGACCGAGTTCCGAAAATGGACGAAACCGAGCAGCACGATCCCGAAACGCCCGGTAACCCGGTGATACGCCGCTGGGCTCTGTTGGTGGGGCCGCTGGCGGCAATCACTCTGGGGCTCTGGTTGTGGGCCGGCGGCAACTCGCCTGCGCTGGCGATCACATCGGGTCTGCTGGTTTGGGTGGCCGTCTGGTGGCTCACCGAACCCGTTCCTGCGCCATTGACCTCAATGCTGCCGCTTGCGCTGCTGCCGGCGGTTGGGGTGCTGACGCCGGCACAGGTGGCCGAATCGGTCGGCAATGAGTTGATCCTGCTGCTGATGGGCGGCTTCATGCTGGCTGTGGCGCTCGAACAGAACGGCGCGCACCGGCGTTTGGCTCTGCTGATGGTGCACCTTTTCGGCGGCAGCAACGGGCGTCGACTGCTGTTCGGTTTCGGGTTTGCCACCGCTGGCATCAGCATGTGGATCTCCAATACCGCAGCCACCTTGATGATGTTGCCGGTGGCCATGGCCATCTGCGAGACCTACCCGGACAAACGCCTGCGGGTGCCGTTGATCCTGACGATCGCTTATGCCGCCAGCATCGGCGGCTGGGGTACGCCGATCGGTACGCCGCCGAACCTTGTGTTCATGCGGGTGTACCAGGAAACGACCGGGGCCAAGTTCGATTTTTTCGAGTGGATGAAGATCGGCGTGCCAACGATCCTGGTCATGATTCCCCTGTTGTGTTTCTGGTTGGGACGCCGGCTGGGCCACTCGCCGCGGGCCACGTTGCCGCCGATGGGGCCGTGGACCATCGGTGAACGGCGCGTGTTGTGGGTGTTCGGCGCCGTCGTGTTGTTGTGGGTGTTCCGCAGCACCCCCTACGGTGGCTGGAACGCTCTGCTGGGTTTGGGCGCCAACGACGCCAGCGTCGCGATCCTCGGTGTGATTGCCATGGGCTTGATTGGCAACGGTATCGGTGGCCGGCTGTTGTCCTGGCAGGCCGCCGAAAGAATCCCCTGGGGTGCGCTGCTGCTGTTTGCCGGCGGCATCGCCTTGGCCACGGCGTTCGAAAAATCCGGCCTTGGTGCCCTGTTGGCGCAGAACCTGACCGGACTGAAGGTCCTGCCGACCTGGGCTCTGATCCTGGGGGTCGTGGCCGGGATCACGGTGCTGTCCGAAGTGGCCAGCAATACCGCGACGGCCGTTCTGTTGATGCCGATCCTGGCCGCAACCGCCAAGGCAACCGGCATCGATCCGGCGTTGCTGATGTTTCCGGCTGTGTTGGCTGCGAGCTGCGGATTCATGCTGCCGGTGGCGACCGCACCGAACCTGGTGGCCTATGGCAGCGGTTACGTGCCACTGCGTCGGATGATCCGCGAAGGGGCGGTGCTGGACGTGATCGGCGTGCTCGTGCTCAGCCTGATCTGCTGGATCGCGTTTGGCTGATCGACCTTGGGAACCTCTGAATGATTCAAAGGTTCCCTGGATGCGCTACTTCGGCTGGCGCCGCTGCAATGTTTCATTGATCACGGCCCTTGGCGTTTCCAGTGTCTGTTTTGCCAGCGGCGGGGCGTGCTCGCCGTCGCTTGGCGAATTCAGATCGATCCGCACTTCCGGGCCGCCGCGGCCAAACCGGATCCGGTCACCATGCCGGAGTGGCGTGGTTTCGCGAACCTCGCGGTCATTCACGAACGTGCCGTTGCTCGACAGCAGGTCGCTGATCTGGACCTTCCAGGGGCCGCCCTCGACGCGCCGCCACTCGATCACGGCATGACTGCGGCTGACCGTAGCGTCGAGGTCGGCGTCGAACCGAACGTCACAACCGGGATCGCGCCCGCAGTAAAGGCTGTTGTAGCGCGCAGTCGGGTAGACCTCGACTGTGCCCTGACGGGCGCCACTCAGGAAATGGATGCGAATCTGCAGCATGGTGAGTGGATTCTAGCGTCTGCCAGTCAGTCAGTGACCCGGTCCAGCAGCCAAGCCACGCTCTGAGCCTGGTCGGACCCGTCCGGAAGCGTGGCTTTCGCACGTGCGACACAGCACAGCACGATCTGGCCGAGTGCTTCGGCCAGAACCTCTGCAGGTGGCCGATCCGCATCGAGTCTGCGGGTTTCCGGGCAGTTCGCCAGAACCCAGGCAAAGCGGTCCC
>JBEIPT010000594.1:0-1817 GCA_040376895.1 Lysobacteraceae bacterium
ATGGCGCATTGTTGCCCGACACACCTCAAGGCTAGGATGGCGCCGCGCTTTGGATGGAATCCGTCGCGTCTTCCGGCCCATGCCCCATAAGCTGGCCTGTCGAACCCAAACATTTAATGGAGCTACACGATGAAACGAATTCTTTTGGCCGCACTTTTGGCCCTGCCGCTGGCATCCCAGGCTAGCGAAGACCTGAGCTATTCCTATATCGGCTTTGGCGCCACCTATGTCGATCCCGATGGTTTTTCCGGTGAAAACGGCTTTGGCGCGGAAGCATCCGGCGCCATCACCGAGAATGTGCATTTGTTCGGCGGCTTCCAGACCGTCGACATCGACAATCAAGCGGACGTCGACAACTGGAACATCGGTATTGGTTACAACATGGGCATCAACGACAACCTCGACCTCGTTGCGCGCCTGAGTTACGAACAGACCGACGTCAGTTTTGATGATCCGGACCTCGATGACCTCGACGGCAGCGACGACGGCGTTGGCTTGCGCGTCGGCGTCCGCAATGCGTTCAACGAGAACTTCGAAGGTGGCGTGGGCGTGGCCTACACCAACTACAGCGGCAGCGACAGCACGGCCCTGTTTGCCAACGCGCAGTTCAAGTTCGGCGACTGGGGCATCGTTGCCGAAGCACTTGCCAGCGACGACGGCACGTCGATCTACGTCGGTCCGCGTCTGAGCTTCTAACAGGCTGTTCGCAAAAGCCTGCTCAAGCTGAACTTCGAAAGGCCCCGGCTCTTGCCGGGGCTTTTTTGTGTCCGTTACTTTCGCCACCCTCTCCTTGCCAGGTTAGGAAAGAGTGCTAGTCTTGCCTAAATTGATTAGGTGAGAACATGAGCCTCGCAAGCATTCTTCCCGGCACCCTTGACATGCTCGTCCTCAAGGCCGTCTCGCTCGGTCGCGAACACGGTTACGGGGTCCTCAATCGTATCCAGCGAGCCTCCAGCGACGTCCTGGTGGTCGAACAGGGTGCACTCTATCCGGCCTTGGCCCGTCTCGAAGCACAGGGCCTGATCGAGGCCGAATGGGGCGTATCCGAAAACAATCGGCGCGCGAAGTTTTACCAGCTGAGTCGCGACGGACGAGCGCGATTGAAGGCGGACATCCAGGATTGGCGGCGTTTCTCCGCGGCACTGGATCAGGTCCTTGCCACGCCGAGCCTGGGATCGATGGCATGAAACTCTGGTCACTCTTGTCGCGCTGGTTCCGACGCCCTCGTTACGAGCAGGAATTGGACGAAGAACTTGCCTTCTATCTGGACTGCCGTCGCGCCGACCTGATGACACAGGGACTCGATGTCGCGGCAGCGGAACGCCAGGCGCGCATCGAACTGGGCATGGTCGAACTGCACAAGGACGCCGTACGCGCGGCACATGGATTCGCCTGGCTGGACAGCTGGCTCGGCGATCTGCGTCGCGCGGCGCGAGGTCTTGCCGCGAGTCCGGCGTACGTCATCGGCTCTGTGCTGATCCTGGGTATCGCGATCGGCGCGAACTTGCTGCTGCACGCGCTGTGGCAGAACTACATGGCTACACCACCTGCCACAGCACAACCCGGTTTGCTGTTCGATCTCGATCTGCGCAGCCCGGAGTCCGGGTTCGTTCCGCCTCTTGACGCCCAGGAGCTTGCGACGATCGAGGCTGCGCTGGGCCGCGATGCAAACGGCTTGGTCTGGTCCCGTCAGGTCAACCTGGCGTTGACCGACCGCGATCCCCGCATGCTCTACGGTGCGGCCGTCAGTCGCGGTTATTTCTCGATCCTGGCGACACACGCCACACAAGGGCGCACTTTGCTGCCCGCCGACTTCG
>JBEIPT010000230.1:0-6276 GCA_040376895.1 Lysobacteraceae bacterium
ATGAACACTGGCCGCATCGCGGCTAAAGCCGCTCCCCCAGCCGGCAGGATGCGGCGACCCTGAACCGGTGGGAGCGGCTTTAGCCGCGATGCGACGGTACCTGAAGCGTGCAAACACTTATTGATGTTCGGTAGGCAGGTGAGGCTCCTGAACGTGCCTCACCTGATCTTTTCCGCTACTGGCCGACATCAAATCGAGCTGCGTCTCTGTGCATGGAGTGCCATGAGTGTCAGCAACGCGATCAGCAAGAGCATCATCCAACCATTCAATGCCGGGATCGGTGTCGCGAGCCCGACAACGACGATCGCCGTGCCATCCGCAGCAGCGCCAGTGACCGGGTCGTCGGTCAGGGCAGACGCTTCATTCGTGCCATTGCCATCGGCATCGAAGTTGATCGCGGCCTGATTCGTGATCGTTGTGCCAACGGGAATGCCGGGATTGATGCTGGCCTGGATGGTCAAGGTCACGTTGCCCGCGACCGGGATGCTGCCATTCCAGGTCACCGTGTTCGTGCCCAGGTTCGCCGCCGCGGTGCCGCTGCTGGCGCTCGCGGAGACGAGGGTCAGGCCTGCGGGCAACACATCGACGAATTCATCGCCAGCGTTGTCGGTTTGTGTTCCGACCCCGGCGTTACTGAGCGTGATCGTGTAGATCACGGCGCCGCCGGGCACCAGATTGCCGGCTGCCTGTTTGGTTCCGCTGACCGAGGCCGGCGTGAAGACCGTGCTGGCTGCAGTTGCGCTGTTGTTCGCTGTATTCGGGTCTGATGTCGATGCTGTCACCGCTGCAGTATTGGAGAGCACGGTGCCCCCGGTCACCTGTGCGCCAACGTTGACGACCAGCGTGAAGGCGGCGCTGCCGGTAGCGAACGACACGTTGGTGCACGTGACGGTGCCGCTTGCGCCCACCGCAGGCGTGGTGCACGACCATCCACCCGCTGCGGACAGGGACACAAAGGTGGTCCCGGCCGGCAGCGTGTCAGTCAGGCTGACCGAAGCTGCGTTACTGGGGCCGGCATTGGCGGCGGTGATCGAATAGCTCAGATTGCTCCCGGCATTCACCACCGCTGCGGCGGTCTTGGTCACAGAGAGATCGGCGCTGCCGGCACCCACTGTAGCGGTGGCGGTGCCGGAGTTATTTCCGGTATTCGGATCACTGGTGGTCGACGTGATGCTGGCTGTGTTGCTGATGACCGTACCTGCCGCCACACCACCATCGACATTCACAACCAGAGTGAATGCGGCGTTGCCTATGGCCACCGAAGCGTTGCTGCATGACACCGTGCCGCTGGCACCGACTGCAGGCGTCGTACAGGTCCAGCCGCCCGGGGCGGTCAGCGAAACAAACGTCGTGCCGACTGGCAGGGTATCGGTCAGGCTGACCGAAGCGGCTAGACTCGGACCGGCATTGCTGGCCGTGATCGAGTACGTGAGGCTGTTGCCCGCCGTGACCGGATCGGGTGATGCAGACTTGGTGACGGAGAGATCAGCGCTGCCGGCACCGACCGTTGTCGTGGCGGTAGCCGAATCATTGCCGGTATTCGGATCAGCAGTCGTCGAAGTGATGCTGGCCATGTTGCTGATGATCGTTCCGGCTGCAGTAGCGCCATCGACGTTTACCACCAGCGTAAACGGCGAGTTGCCGACCGCAAACGAGGCGTTGGCACACGAGACTGTCCCGCTCGCACCGACTGCAGGTGTCGTGCAGGTCCAGCCCATCGCCGTGCTCAGCGAGACAAATGTCGTGCCGGCAGGCAGCGTGTCGGTCCAGCTTGCGTTCGTCGCCACCGCGGGACCGCCATTGGCCGCCGTGACGGTATACGTGAGATTGCTGCCCGGCGTGACTGGATCCGGGGAGTCGGTCTTCGTCAGCGAGACATCAGCGGATGAGAACCCGCTTACCTCGAAGTACGACACGACTGGATCATGATCGGCCAGGCGCACAACCGACACTGTGTTGTTGCGGGCGGTCTCTGGAAAATCGGCATTGATGCGGGCATGTTCCTGGCGCCTCGTCAGCGTGCCGTTGACCAATGGTGTGTTGACCAGAATGTGGTCCAGCGACTGGGCATTGCCGTCAAAGACGAACGAGTAGCGCTGCTGGGGCGAGGCTGTTGATGCCAGATTCACCAAGTCAGGATTCACCAGATCGATGCCATCTCCGCTCACCGCGGTCTGGTTGTCGGGCACCGGGGTGCCGCCGATCACGCCCATCGAGTCGCCCATGCCGTCGTTGACTTCAAAAGCGTTGAAGTCGCCGACCAGAACAATCGCTTCAGTGGGGTTGGTGGTCTGCCGGTTCTGGACCAGGTTGGCCAGGAACTCGGCCTGTTCCAGACGTTTGCTGCGGACGCGTTCGCCAATCGTGGCCCAGCCGTTTGAGCCGGGCGACGGGTCGCCGACGCTGTTCAGGGAACGGAGGTGATTGACGATCACCACCACCGGGAAATTCGCCCCGCTGGGATGATTGACCACGGCATTCAAGACCAGCGGCGGACGGTCGTTCAGGAGCTCTGTGGATGTGTCCGGATTCGTGAACAGGTCGTTCAAGCCGAACTGGGTCACCGAGTTGACGGTCACTCTCGGTGTCGAGCCGAACACGGTTGCGGTCTTCACGAGGAAGCCAACGTCGATACCGCCCACATCGTTGCCTTCAACGAGGAATGCCAGGTACTGCGGATCAGGTTGCGAGTTCGCGATGGCGTCGTTCGAAATTTGCGTAGCCAAGGCCTGCAGGGTGCTCAGGTTCTCGCACTCGACGATGCCTACGATGTCCGGGAAGCGGAGGAAGTTTCGGATACCGAGGGAGCCCTTGGCGAGTCGATTGGCGAAGGCAGTTGATGTCAACACAGGCTCGCCGATCGCCGGGTCGTTGACCGTGTCGAAGAAGCGCTGGAGGTTGTACGAGGCGACCGTGAACTCGGTATTGGTCGGCGCGGTGACTGCCGCGGCGGTTGGACCGCCCGAGACGGTCGGCGGCGAAGATGGGTCTGGGTTGATCGTGTACGTTCGGAAGGTGTAGTCCAGGGGACCGACGAGATTGGACACCACGGCTCCGGCCCCGACATCGATGGTCGGGCCGCCGACGAGGTTGTCGCTGTCGACCCGAATGCGCTCGGGGTTCGAGTCAAAGCGCGGAATCGGTGGAATCGTGCCCGCCGGTGCCGGATCAGGCGCCTGAATGCCGGCCTCGCGGAATGGCCGGCTGTTGCCGGTCACGACGCCGTAAAAGATCCCGGAAGACGTGGCGGTGGCATTGGCTTCGTTGATGGAGCCAAGCGTTGGCCCGGAAACCGTGAGTGAGGCCAACGAGACACGCATGCCTTCAAGTCGCTCGAGTTGGTCGTGCGAACCGGATGGCGACGGGAAACTGGCGGTGAGTGCCACCGGTGCAGGCAGTGGGTTGCCTGCTGAAAGCAGCACGACGGTCGGACCGGTGAGCTGGGTCAGAGGCGGCTGGAGTGGATCCTGTGTCGGGATGAATTCGGCGACCGTTCCGGTCACTTGAACCAGATTGCCGACCGCAACTGCAGCTGGCGGTGCGGCGCCGACAAAAACCGACAGGCCTTCGGAGGTGGCCGGATCTGCGTCGTATTGAGCCTCTTCCTCTTGAAGGAAGAACCCGTTGCTCCGTACACCGGTAACGATGGCCTGGACAGTGACCGACGAGCCCACGACCGGTGAGCTGGCGCCAGGGCCCTGAATGTCGTGGATCAAGGTGACGGTTATGTCGTCGTTGTTGATCGTGCCCAGTCCCTGACCGTCCGTCACGGTCGCGCCGGTCACATTGGTGACATTGACGAAAAAGGTCTCGTTTGGCTCAGGTGTCGTGTCGCCGTTGACAGTGACCGTGAAAGCGTAAGTCGAGCTACCGGCAGGAATGGTCTGCCCAGTCAGCGTGTTGGCAACAAAATCGTTGTTGGCGAGCGTCGCGGTGTTGTCGGTGGCCGAGATATCAAACGTGACACCGCCCGGCCCGGCAGGGGCAGACAGGCCGACCGTAAACGTGGCTGGAACAGTCCCGCCATTGCCTTCGGTGACCGTGACATTGTTGATCGACAAATTTGGTGCGACCGGCCCACCAGCCGTCGGCGTCACCGACAGATCGTCGATCGACAGACCATGGTCAGCACCCGCCTGATCCGGGTCCGACCAGCGCAGCATCACTTCAGTGCCGTTGGGAATCGACAGCCCGGTAATCGTCGACGTGATCACCACCCGGTTGGCAGCGGCATTGCCATCAAGCGCTCCGGCGGTGCCACCTGTGATGGGACTCGTGAAGTCCAGGGCGGCAACTGCAACACCCGCAGACTGGAACTCGACCAGCGTGCCTGCAACCGTCGGGCTACCCACCAGATAGGAGAACGAAATCGTCTGGGCCGCTGCGGCACTGTTGCGCCACTGCTCGCCGGTGTACGAGATGGCAAGATTGGTGATGGTGGCGCCGGTGTTGTTCTGAAGGCGGATTCCCCAGAACAGGTTCCCGATCGCGGCGTTGCCGGATCCAACCGAACCCAGGGCGCGATCGGTTGCGGCGCCAGTGCCAAAGCTATAGAGATTGCCGGCATTGCTGTTGCCGTTGCTCGCGACGATGGTGGTGCCCGAACCGGTTCTGGCATGGAACCAGCCCGGAATCGTCGAGTTGTTTGTCCAGGTAGCCGAACCCGTGGCTGGCAGCGTGTCGAAGGATTCAGTGTGCGGGCTGCCGAGTGTGTTCAACGACACTTGGGCCGAGGCGGCA
Organism: Lysobacteraceae bacterium; assembly: GCA_040376895.1. GTDB lineage: Bacteria > Pseudomonadota > Gammaproteobacteria > Xanthomonadales > Ahniellaceae > Ahniella. The sequence goes on from JBEIPT010000230.1 coordinate 4,741, forward strand.
AACGTCGAGGTCAACAGGACCGACGCGACGAAGGCAAGGGTCGAGACCCTGGAAATGTTGTGTGTGCTCACTAAAGCTTCTCCACTTGGGCAGTCAAGCCGGCGATCGGGCCTGGCAATCCTCGGAGTTTAGCGTCGGATTGCGCACGCGAGATGTCATTGCCAGCCGATTTCGAGCCAAGTCGTGAAGTCTGGCCGCAGAGACTGGGGCCGTCGGAACATTCCAGTGCTGCCGGCGTCGCGCCTGAAGTCACCACCGCAATATCGATATTTCAGGAACCTTTGAATGGTTCGGAGGTTCCGCGCGATGCAGGGATGAATCGCCGCAACCAACGACGTAAGTCGTTGATTGGCGTAAGACAAGTCGCGACCTGTGCCGGACTTGATGTCCATGAATCAGTCAAGGGGAACGTATCCTTGCGCTCCCAAAGAGGTGTGGCTGTGTGACCTGCCTCGAGATCACCGTCACTGTTCATCTTGCAAAAACGGGCCCAAGACGTGCAAGCGTCAGGAGGCAGGCTCTATGCTTCGCGCCCCTTTGGCACCCCGCGACAGCGGACGCCTAACGGAAATCCGATGGACCTGGAAGTTGCCGGAGTCTGGCGTGTGCGGCCGACGGGCCGACCCGTGGGCCATTCGAGTTCCACCAACGAATCAACTTGTTGTCCCCTACATTCCATGAAAGCTTGGCTCCAATGAAATCGACACTCCAATCGTTCCTGCCCATTCTGTTCTTGCTGCTTTCATGGGCCGCGAGCGCACAATCCTTGACGCCCGATGCCGCGAAGGCTGAGGTGCACGTGGTGGTGTACTCGTCGTATGCCTGCCCATACTGTGCGGCCTGGTCGAAGTCTCTCGAATCGTTGATCACCGCGCACGATGGGCGTGTATCGGTCCAGATGCGTCATTTTGCGCTCGATGCGACGCGCGAGCGCTGGGCGATTGCCGCGGCTGAAGCGCTGGCCAACCAGGGGCTCTTTCGGGAACTTCATGGTTCACTGTTCGAGAAGGTGGCGGGAAAAGTGGACACCAATGCCTGGCGGAAGTCGGCGGCGTTGAAGGGTGTTGATCTTGAGCGTCTGGATCGTGATATCGCCGAACAAATGGCGCGTTCCATCGATACCGGCGAATTGGCAAGAGCCCACGGGGTGCAGGTCACTCCGACAACGTTCGTCGACGGCATTCGATTCGACGGACTGCCTTCGCTGGAATCGATCGATACCGTAATCCGGGGGCGGCTGGAGAGGGTCGAGACGGCGTCGCAGTCGATCACGAGCCAGAAAACGAGAGAGATGCGTCGATGAATCGTGTATTGAAGTTCGTTCTGTGTTGGGCCCTGCTGGGACTGTGTTCCCATGCTTTGGCCGGCAGTGAGGGGTCGATTTTCTACAACTCTTTCGAAGCCATGCCGAGCGGCATCATCGATGCTGCGTCCCGCCAACCCGCTCCCGGCAGCACGCACGGTTCTTTGCCCGGTCTCTGGGTGGGTGCAGACTACACGGTGGCGCGAACGCTGCCTCCGGGAACAGTCGCGTTG
>JBEIPT010000475.1:0-2774 GCA_040376895.1 Lysobacteraceae bacterium
ACGAGTGTCGACATTGGTTGGGATGTCGACTCATGAGGTGTCAGGGTGAATTTTCGTAGACTCGTCCTGGCGAAGTCCTTTCGCATCATGGTCCTCGTCTATGCAGGTTCTGGCACAGGCACAACACACAAACGATCAATTGATCCGAGCTCATCGTGATCACCGGCGGGTCTATTCGGGCTCAACCGTTTGAACCGTCCCGAACGACAGCAACCAGGCAAGGCGGGTGCGCATAGAGCCGCGCGCTGTGGCGTCGTCGGAGGCCGAAGGTCCGATGATCCAAGCGATCACCAGACCTGCCAGAAGCAAGAGCACCGAGGTGATCACGTTGGTCCCGAGCCAACTCACCAGGCCATTCGCGAGCGCCAACGGCGCCAGTTGTGTTGCCAAGCCGACTGTCTCGGCGCGCCGTCGCAGGAGTTGAGGTACCCGACGCTTCCAAACGGCGAGTAACGGTTCGGATTGCCGCAAATGGCGCCACTGCTCGGCGGCCATGATGGTAGTGACCATCCATGTCACCACCGACAGCTGGAACACAATGCCGCTCGTGAGCACCATCCACTCGCCGCCGCGGTGCACCATGTGACCGCCGTTCAGCAGCAACACCGTGCCACACAGGACACATCCCCATTGAAGCCTGCGCTGAAGTTGTCTGGCGAAGGCCAGTGACTGATCGCTGACCGGTTTCAGATCGGCTGTTTCCGACGAGTTGCCCACCTGGATCAGGGTTCGGTATTGCCAGGCAATTTCCAGCAGCGCATCGCCACCTGAACTCGACCGTTCAAAGTCATCACCCTCGTCACGCCGGCGCTCGAACCAGCGCAAGACCCACCAGATCGGCGGCAAGACGAGCAAGCCGAGGCCGACATGCACCAGGGTCACGGAAGGATCCAGTCGTCGCAGTAGATCAACCCCCAGGCTGCGTGCGATCACCAGCAGAAAAGGCCACCACAGAAGTACCGAACAGGACAACATGGTGCGAACCAACGCAACTTCCCGGAGGCGAAGCGAACATACCAAGTCCATCGCTTCGGTCGGCGACAAAGTTCCGGGCAGGGACCTCAATGCGCGAAGCTCGCTCAGGGATTGCAACAGGGCCGCGAACGCAAACATGCCCAGTACGCTGGCCATCACTTGGTAAGGGACATCCCGAACGGAAATGCAGAACCAGACCAAAGCACCCAGACAGAGGCCAGACCACGCCATCGAGCTCATCAAGCTCAGCCGCCGTCGCTCCAGACTGGTAGCCGTCCGTTTTGACAGCAGCAGTGTGAGACGTTCGGCATCCAACTGCAGATGGTCGCCCAACTTCCGGCCTTGAGCCTGCCACCGTGACCGAGCTGATTCGAGGTCGATTGGATTCATGGTCTGGCTCCCTGTGACAGTTTCTGTTTGAGTCGGTGCAATCGAGTCGAAACGTTGCTGACACTGATGCCCAGTGTCTCGGCAATCTCATTCTGGCCATGGCCGGCGAGGTAAAGCAGCAAGAGCCCTCGATCCAAGGGCTCGAGTCGACGCAACAATTCGGACAGAGCCTGCAAGTCATCGTCGCCGCTCGCCAGATCCTGGTCGGCAGCTGCCAGATCAAACCCGGGATCATGGAACGACGCAGCAGCCACGGGGCGACGTGATCGACTGCGGCTTGCCGAGATCGCCACGTTCAAGGCCACGCGATACATGAATGTGCTGAATGGCTTTGCGGGGTCGTATCGAGGGTAGGCACGCCACAATTCGACCAGCATGTCCTGAATCAGGTCATGCCGATCCTCGCGAACGGCACACCAGGCCGATGCAATCTGGATGAGCATGCCGCGATGCGGTTGGATCGCGGCAAGGAATGACTGCTGGATCATGGTGTGAGAGGAGTCCCGGGGTTGCACGGTGTATCCGCAGCGGTCCGAGTCACCTCCCGATGTCTCCGTTTGCCGTGCAGCATCACGCCCAGTGCACTGTAGCGGACGAACAGGTGATAGCTCCCCAGCAGAACCGCGAGGCTGCCAATCAGGCAAACAGGAAACTCGAGCCACCAGGGTCCATCGACGCGACTGGCAACGACACTCGCCGCCATCACCACCGGCAAGTGCGCCAAGTAGATCCAGTACGACGCATCGGCCAGATACCGTCGGGCCAAAGACTCTCCCGTGAGGTATCGCAAGGCCAGACCCAGTAACGCGATGGTGGTGGTCCAACCGGTGCCGACATAAAGAATCGCGTACCAGGTGAGAACGTGATCGTCCGCCAATTCAACCTTGATGGGTTCCAGACCAACCAGGGAAACGGCGCTCACCGAAAAAACGACGGCCAGGCAGACGTTCCACCACGTCCAACGAGCAACCGCGCCCAACGCTTGCGGCTGTCGTTGCAACAACCACCCGAAAACAAAAGCCGAGCCATAGCCGATCACGGCGGGAAGGTTCGGATACAGCGAATGGTCAGGCGTCGGAATGCCGAACCATGGCAACCACTTGGGGTGTTGCGTCAGCGCATAAGCAAGTGGACCCACCAGGATCAGAATCATGCCCGGAAACAGCAGCACACCGATGACCCGATCGCCAAATCGTGCGAACGATCCACCCCGATCGACCCAATGAACAAGCCATCGTGTCCCAAGCATTGCTGCATAGGCAAGCAGCAGACACCAGAGAAACCAGAGATGTGTCAAAGGGAAATCGTCAGGCGTGAACTTCGGACCCGGCGGCGGTTCTTTCGGAAGCCCGCCAGGAGCGAACGATGCTGCCCATACGAACACCACGACGATTGCAGCAAAGACCATC
>JBEIPT010000515.1:0-2459 GCA_040376895.1 Lysobacteraceae bacterium
AGCAGAGCGATGTGAGCCGTGCGGTTCGGGTCATACTCGATGCGCTCGACGCGCGCCGGAATGCCTTCCTTGTCACGCTTGAAATCGATCAGGCGGTAGTTCTGCTTGTGGCCACCACCCTTGTGACGGGTAGTGATGCGACCGTAGTGGTTACGACCGCCCGTGTTGCTCTGCGATTCGGTCAGGGCCGCGAGCGGACCACCCTTGTGCAGGCCAGGAGTCGAAACACGAACCAGCTGCCGGCGACCGGGAGAGGTTGGCTTAAAAGTAATCAGTGCCATGTGTAGTGACCTCAGGGCTTCGCAATGACGTCGATCGACTGACCGTCGGCAAGGCTGATGTAAGCCTTGCGCAGGCCGGCGCGCTGACCGGAACGATTGCGGAATGTCTTGTTCTTGCCCTTGATGTTGACGACATTGACTGCCGTAACCTTGACCTTGAACAGTTCTTCAACCGCTTTCTTGACGTCGTCCTTGGTTGCGAAAGACGCGACCGCGAAGACGTACTGGTTGGCTGCTTCCTGCAGGCGCGCTGTCTTTTCGGAGATCAGCGGCGTGCGGAGCACTTGCAGCAGGCGTTCGTTGCTCATGCCAGCCACTCCTCGATTTTCTTCAGGGCGTCAACCGTCACGACGATGTGTTCGGCGTGGATCAGGTCGACCGGGTTCAGGCCAGCCGTGTCAAGCACTGCGACATGCGGCAGGTTGCGGGCAGCAAGGAACAGCTTGTCGGAACCGTTGTCGGTCACGATCAGCGTGCGACCCAGACCGAGGCCGGCGAGCTTGGTCGCCAGAGACTTGGTCTTGGCGGCATCAAGATCGAACGACTCAACGATCTTCAGGCGGTCCTGACGGTTCAACTCGGACAGGATGGTCGCCATCGCGGCGCGGAACATCTTGCGGTTGACCTTCTGCTCGAAGCTGCGCGGACGAGCCGCGAATGCACGACCACCACCGACAAAGATCGGAGCGCGGTAGTCACCGTGGCGAGCACCGCCACCCTTCTGCTTCTTGAACTTCTTCGTGGTACCGCTCAGGTCGGAGCGCGACTTCTGCGCCTTCGTGCCCGCGCGACCGGCGTTGCGGTACGCGGTAACGACCTGGTGCACCAGATCTTCGGTGAATTCGCGGCCGAACACGGCTTCGCTCAGTTCAACCGACTTCTTGCTATCAAGCGTATTGATTTGCATGTCGGCTCCTTATTTGCCCTTCGCCGCTGGGCGGACGATGACATCGCCACCCTTGGCACCCGGGACGGCGCCTCTGATCGCGATCAGACCGCGTTCGGCGTCGATACGCACGACTCGCAGGTTGATGGCGCTCTGGTTCTCAGCACCCATGTGACCCGACATTTTCTTGCCCGGAAACACGCGACCCGGCGTCTGGCGCTGGCCGATGGAACCCGGCGAGCGATGCGACAGCGAGTTACCGTGGGTGGCGTCACCCATGGTGAAGTTGTGGCGCTTGATGGTGCCCTGGAAGCCTTTGCCCTTGGTCATGCCGGCAACGTCGACCATCTGGCCGACCGAGAAAATCTCGTCAACCTTCAGTTCGCCGCCGACGCTGTACTTCGAGGCATCCGCTTCATTGATGCGGAATTCCCAGAGACCGCGACCTGCCTCGACCTTCGCTTTGGCGAAGTGGCCGGCAGTCGGCTTGTCCAACAGCGACGCGCGCTTCTTGCCCGCGGTCACCTGGATAGCCGTGTAGCCATCCGATTCCAGAGTTTTAACCTGGGTAACACGATTCGGTGTCGCTTCAATCAGCGTCACCGGAATCGACTCGCCCGCGTCAGTGAAGACACGGGTCATGCCGCATTTGCGGCCAATCAATCCGATACTCATAGTCCTGTCCTGTTACGGCGCTTTAATACAACTTGATCTGGACATCCACGCCGGCGGCGAGGTCAAGTTTCATCAGCGCATCTACGGTCTTGTCGTTGGGGTCAACGATGTCAAGGACGCGCTTGTGGGTACGGGTTTCGTACTGGTCACGTGCGTCCTTATCGGCATGCGGCGACACCAGAATGGTGTACCGCTCGATCTTGGTCGGAAGCGGAATCGGGCCATGAACCTGGGCACCGGTACGCTTCGCGGTTTCGACGATTTCGCTTGCGGACTTGTCGATCAGACGGTGATCGTAAGCTTTCAAACGAATACGGATTTTCTGGTCTGCCATTGCCAATTTCCTTGGTTCGGAACACGGGGCGCGCACACCCCGTGTTGCTCGGTGATAAAACGGTTACTTGAGGACTTTCGCGACGACGCCGGCGCCGACGGTGCGGCCACCTTCGCGAATCGCAAAACGCAGGCCTTCGTCCATCGCGATCGGTGCGATCAGCTGCACGCGAATCTTGATGTTGTCGCCCGGCATCACCATCTCGACGCCTTCCGGCAGTTCGCACGAACCGGTCACGTCAGTGGTCCGGAAGTAGAACTGCGGGCGGTAGCCCTTGAAGAAC
>JBEIPT010000271.1:0-5349 GCA_040376895.1 Lysobacteraceae bacterium
CCGACCGTAGTCGCACTCGGCGAGCGTATTCGCACCCACTTCCGCGCGATAGCTGTGGACAAAATAGGCGAAGGAGTCGTTCGTGATGCCTTCGGTCAGTGCCGATGATCGAATCCGCACCAATTGATTCCAACCCATGTGCGGGACCCGCAGGTCCGCCGCGATGTCGAACCGACGAACCTGTCCGGGCAGAAGGCCCAGGCATGGCGTGTCGCCCTCTTCCGAGTGTTCGAACAACAACTGCATCCCCACGCAAACCCCCAACAGTGGTTGCGTGAGTGTCGGGATCAGTTCCAGCAGGCCGTTGCCGCGGAGTGTGTCCATCGCCGCCCGAGCCGCGCCAACACCCGGCAACACGACATGGGTGGCGCGCCTGATGCGCTCCGGGTCGGCAGTCATCGTCGCGTCGATGCCCAGACGGCTGAATGCCGCGCGCACGGACGTGATGTTTGCGCCACCACTCTCCAACAACACCACATCGACGGTCACAGGCTGCCCTTCGTGCTCGGCAAGTCGCTGCCCTCGCGGCGGACGGCATCGCGCAGGCAACGCGCCAGCACCTTGAAGCAGGCTTCGACCTTGTGATGATTGTTCTCGCCGCGCACTTTGAGGTGCAGGTTCGCTCCCAGCGTCTCGCAAAGTGACCGAAAAAAGTGCGGGACCAGTTCCGTCGGCAGATCACCGACGCGTTCGCGCTCGAACTGTCCGTCGAACACGAAATACGGTCGCCCCGACAGGTCCAGGGCCGCTTCCGCCAGAGACTCGTCCATCGGCAGCGTGAATGCGTATCGCTGGATGCCTCGTTTGTCACCCAGCGCCTGACGCAAGGCCTGGCCAAGCGCCAACGCCGAATCCTCGATGGTGTGGTGTTCGTCGACATGCGTGTCGCCGGCACAGGTCAGTCGCAACCAAAACCGCCGTGTTTGCCGATCTGTTCGAGCATATGGTCGAAGAACCCGAGGCCGGTGGCGATTTCGGGCTTCGCGACTCGATCCAGGTCCACGCCGACACGGATCCGCGTCTCCGCGGTCACGCGCTCAACTTCGGCCAGTCGCGGCCCGGCCGTCAAAGCGTCGACGATCTCGGGCCAGGTGTGGTGACCCTCACCCAGCCTGAATCCGCGGACGCCGAGATTTGTCGCCAGTTCGAGGTCGGTGTTGCGATCACCGATCACCACACTGCGGGCAAAGTCCATGGTTCCGCCGCGAAGGTATTCGAGCAGCATGCCGATACCTGGCTTGCGGGTCGGCGCGTTCTGGTGCTCGAAATGCGGATCGATGTGAATGGCCGAAAACCGGATGCCCTGAGACTCCAGAATCTCGAGCAGAAGCTTCTGCGGCGGCTCAAAATCCGCCTGCGGAAACGAGTCGGTACCGAGTCCGTCCTGATTGCTGACCATGACAAATTCATAACCGGCATCGCGCAGTGTCAGCAGCGCCGGAATCACGCCGCGCACCAGCTTGAACTTGGCGAGTGAGTCGATCTGGAAATCAGCCGGCTCCTCGATCAGTGTGCCGTCGCGGTCCAGAAAAGCGATCTTGCGTGACATCAGGCGGCCTCCTGCCGGGTGGTTTCAAGCGCCTTGAGCGCTGCCAAAAGATCTTCGTGTTCTGCCGGTGTGCCGATGCTGATCCGCAACGCATCGCCCAGGCCCGGGTATTTCTGCAACTGCCGCAGCACGATGCCGCGCGACAGCAGTTCTTGATAGACACGACCCGGATCCCGAAACCGCACAGCCAGAAAGTTGGCTGCCGACGGCAACACATCAAGAACCTCGCTGCAGCCGCGCAGTGCCTCGGCGAGACGGGCACGTTCGGCATTGGCCAGGCTGATCCGGGATTCTGTGGCCGACAGCGCCGATGGCGTCAGCACACTGAGTGCCAGCGCCACGGCACTGGCAGGCAAGGGATAAGGCGCCATGATCTTGCGCATCAGGCCAATGACAGCCGGCGCAGCCAGGCACACGCCGATACGCTCACCGGCAAGACCGTGCGCCTTGCTCAAGGTTCGCAAAACGACCAAATGTTCGTACCGCGCCAATTGTGTGGTCGCGGACGGCGTCTCGGTGAACTCGCCATAGGCTTCGTCCACGACCACCAGACAACGCCCGGCACTCGCCTGACACAGACGGTCAATCCACTCGGCAGGCACTTCATTGCCGGTCGGGTTGTTCGGCGTGCAGACATAGACCAGACGAATCGGTGCGGCGGTCGGATCCAGAATCCGTGCGATCACTGCGTCCAGCGGATAGGCAAAACCTTGAGCCGTGTCGAGCGGAATTTCGACAACGCCAGCATCCTGAATCCGCGCACATACTGCATACATGCCGAATGTGGGCGGCGAAATCAGCACGGCATCACGCCCGGCCCGGCAGAACGCTCGGGTCAGCAGGTCGATCGCCTCGTCACTGCCCCGCCCGACCAGGCATTGCTCGGGAGCCACGCCATAGAGACCGGCGAGTGCCTGCCGAAGCGCTTCCGGCTGCGGGTCGGGGTAACGATTGCAATCGGTGCCGGCGACCGGCGACAACGGCGCCTCGTTGGCATTCAGGAAAACGCGGCCCTGACTGGCTTCCAGACGCGCCGAGGCATAACCGGTAAGCGCCACCAACTCCGGACGGGCAAGATCGAGCACACTCATGACTGGGGCTCCAGTCGAATGGTGACTGCACGCGCATGGGCATCAAGACCTTCGGCATTCGCCAAGGTCACCGCATCCGGCCCGATCGCGGCGAGGCCATCGCGCGAGAGTTGCTGCACGGTGATCGCAGTCTGGAAACTCAGCACCGAGACGCCGCTGTAGGCACGCGCCATTCCGGCAGTCGGCAGGACATGATTGGTGCCGGAGCAGTAGTCACCCACCGACTCCGGTGCATAGTCACCGAGGAATACCGAGCCGGCGTGACGCACACCGTTCAACGCGGCACGCGGGTCGCGAACCGAAAGAATCAGATGTTCCGGTGCATAACGGTTGCTGATGACCAGCGCTTCGTCGATCGAATCAACCAGGATCGCGCGACTGTTGGCAATCGCCTTTGCTGCAACCTCTGCACGGGACAGCTTTTCCAGTTGGCGAGTGAGTGCCGCAGCGACGGCACCCACCAGACTGTGGCAGGTGGACAACAGAATCACTTGCGAGTCAGGGCCATGTTCGGCCTGCGACAGTAGATCCGCCGCGACGAACTCGGCATTTGCTCCTGCATCGGCAATCACCAGAACTTCGGACGGCCCGGCAGGCATGTCGATCGCGGCTCCATCGAGGTCCCCAGAAACCTGGAGTTTTGCTTCGGTCACCCACGCATTGCCGGGGCCGAACAGCTTGTCGCACTTGGGGACCGAGGCGGTGCCATAGGCCATCGCGGCGATTGCCTGAACGCCGCCGAGTTTGAACACGAGGTGGATACCGAGTTCGCGCGCGACGAACAGAACGGTGGAATCAACTTTTCCATCCCGGTTCGGCGGCGAGCACAGGACCACTCTCGGACACCCGGCAATCTGGGCCGGAACACCCAGCATGATCGCCGTTGACGGCAATGGCGCAGAACCCGCCGGCACGTAAAGTCCCACGGAATCGATGGCGCGATACACACGCTCGCAGATCACACCCGGCGCAGTCTCGACCGAGACCGGTTTTGGTGCGCACGCTGTGTGGAATGTCCGCACCCGCGAGATGGCTGCGCGAATGGCCTCAGCCAATTCAGGCGATACCTGACCCACCGCTTCGTCGAATTCGGCCTCAGAAACCTGGAAATCGTCCAACTCGACACCGTCGAATCGCCGGGTCAGCAGCTTCAGGGTGTAGTCGCCATCGGCACGCACCTGATCGATCAAACGGGTCACTTCGGCGCGGCGTTCACTTTGGTCGCGCAGGGCCGGTCTCGCCAAGACCCGGACACGCGCTTCGGCATCCAGTTCGAACCAACGATAAAGAGGCAGAATGTTCATGCCAGCATCCGCTCCACCGGCAGCACCATCAGGTTGCGTGCACCGGCCTTCTTGATGGATTCCAGTTCGGCCCAGTCAAGCGTCGATCGAACAACGGCCTGCAGGCAGAGCTCATCGCTGTCCTCATCGGACGACAACACGCTGGCGATGGCATTCTTCGGCAAGGCCAGTTTGACGTTGGCCAGCGATTGGCGTTCCAGCTGCATCAACAGCAGTTTGGTGTCCCGGACTGCCATGACGCCATCCATTCGACGCAGCAGCAGCTCCAGGACCGGCGCTCGTTCATCCACGAAGTCGAGCGCGGCACCCGCAAGGACCGCTTCACTGTTCAGGATGATGGCCGCCTCCTTCAACTGGTTCGCCAGCAATGTTGCGCCCGAACTGACCAGATCGCAGATCAGTTCGGCCTTGCCAAGCTTCGGCGCAATTTCCACCGACCCGGACAACACGACGATGTCGGCCTGGACGTCATGACGACGCAGGTAATCACCCAGCAGAGCCGGGTAGCTGGTCGCGATCTTGCGACCCGCCAGTTGTTCGGGTCCGGTCCAGGTTTCATCCTGACCGATTGCGATCGACAGTCTGCAGCCGCCAAAGCCGAGTGAGCGGACTTCGATCAGTTCACTGGAGCCTGTGCTGGCCTGCTCGGCAAGGCGCGCCTCGGCAAGTACGTTGCGCCCGACAAAACCGAGATCGCAGGTACCTTCGGCGATCAACCCGGGGATATCGTCATCGCGCACGAGCAACAAATCGACGGCGTGGGTTTCTCCGAAGCAGAACAGCTTGTCGCGGCTCTGACGGAAACGAAAACCACATTGCGCCAGCAGCTGTTGTGATGCTTCGGCGAGGCGGCCTGACTTCTGTACGGCAATCCGCAGCCGGTCACGGTTCTTCATGTCGATTCCTTGGTCGTCGGGCTTCGGTTGCCCAGTCGTTCGTAAGCTTTGCGGTACCCGCCGGCACCGAATTGCAGGGTTCGGGCGACACGCCCGATGGTGGTGACACTGACGGCGGTGTGCTCGTGGATCTCGCGATAGGGTTCACCGCGCAGCAAGTGCGGGACAACACGCCAGCGATCGATCAGCGCTTCGAGTTCGGCCGGCGTACACAGATCGGCGAACAGGGCTTCGAGCTCGGCGGGCGATTGCAGGGCGAGAATCGCCCGGAACAACTCCGGCCCACCCCACTCCCTCGATTCATCGACTTGTACGAAGCGCTTTTTCATGGCCTAGCCTGATTTTTCGAAGTGTTTAATTACTGATACATCGCGCTTTAATGTACTAGCGCGTTATTACATGAGTGATTTTGCCGGATTCAACGAACCAACGCAAGCAGTCGATGTAAACAAAACCACCTTTCACGCCAGATCGACGCCGGCCATTTATACTTTTCAGTAATTCCTGAA
>JBEIPT010000066.1:0-12196 GCA_040376895.1 Lysobacteraceae bacterium
CGACCGGCGGCCGCAGCATCTGTCGTTGCTGCGGCACGTCCGGCCGCAGCCGCCGGGGCCTTGCGGACAGAAGACTTGCTTCGACGCCACAGACCATCCATTTCATTGACGAAATTCTTCACCTGCGAACGCGCCTCGAGAATCGCGCGTTTCGCCTGACTGGCGCTCAAGACCCCGGCGTACCAGAGCGAATCGATCTGCATGATGGTTTCATCGAGGCCATGGAAAACCGAAATTGCGTGGTTGGCCATCGGTGTGTAGACAACCAAAGTCTCGGACTGCGGTTGATACTGGACGCCCGGCAGCGTCGCTTGTGCGCCAAGCCAATGGCGGCACCGTTCGCGGGTTTTTGCCTGCAAAGCCAGAATACGTTCCAATGAAGCAACAAAACTCTGCTCAAGTTCATCACCCAGACGGCCCTGATCCCGCTCAAGGATCGGAATGGTCACCGACATGCCGTAAGCAGCCATCTGCAAGCGACCAAACAGGGTCCTCAGGGCCTTCTGCGCAAAGACTGACTGAAGGATCACTGCACGTTCGATGTGAGGTGCGGAAACTTGTGGCCGCCAGTGCCACGGATCGAAACCTTCATCGCCATCGCGGGCAGCGACTTGTGACGGTGTTGGTTCGATTGTGGGCGAATCAGGTTGTGTAGCCTGATCCGAAAGAAGGTCAAGACCAACCGCTTCGTCGAAAGCAAGTGTGGCGTAGATGGACATAACGACTCTCCTGGATAACCGGCTCTGTGCCGGAGTGGGCCCATACTCGTGCTCCGGAAGACGCTGTTTCCCGTGAATTGACCCGACAATTCCATGCTTTCCAGGAATTCCCCGGTTTTTTCCGGGTCGGAGGTTGACCGACGGCAGCGAGCTCGTGCATAAGGGCGGCTCGTTCGCCACTTGGGGTTGTTGATGAACCAGAACAGTCCGTTTCTGACGGCCGCTGAATTGCCGGAAATCCGAGATTTCTACCTGCCACTGAACAGCGACCTGCACGATGAATCGATCGAATGGTTCAGTGCCCGTGCATTCACCGGTTCCAGTCGATCCCGACTGGCATTCGGAAAGGATGCCGAGGTGATGAGGTTCATCCGGGAGGCCCAGAAAGAGTGTCTGCGGCATGCCAACACCATCAACGACACGGCGCGTATCTCGATCCTCGACCAGGTATTCCGTATGCAGATCGTCAACCGAACCGAAAATCGGCGGTCCGTACACCTGCGCCGAATTCCGAAGATTGTTCCGACACTGGAAGAAGCGGGTGTTGGACTGGCGATGCGCGAAATCCTCATGTCCGAGAACCTCGTGAAAGGTGGACTCGTTCTGATCACTGGCACCAACGGCCAAGGCAAAACCACGGTTCTGAGCGCCACCATCGTGCACCGACTGAAGCGGCATGGTGGCGCCGCACAGATGATCGAAGACCCGTCGGAATACCCGTGTGACGGAGTCCATGGTGATGGCGTCTGTCTGCAGTTGCCGGTCAGCTCCGATATTCCGTCGCAGTCAACCTACGAATCCGCACTGAAGAAAAGCCTGCGCGCGTTTCCGGCAATCAGCGGAGGTGGAACCATGCTCGGTATCGGCGAGATCCGCGACAAGGAGACGGCGGCGGAGGCCTTGAAGCAATCCGGAAACGGCCATCTCGTGATTGCCACCATGCACGGTCAAACCATTCCGCAAGCGCTGGACCGCCTGGTCACGATGGCGTCCGAAGTTCTGGGTACCAATCAGGCCCGCATGCTGCTCGCCAGCAACCTGCGCATGATCGGCAACCAGTCCCTCGTCAAATCGATGACGCCGCGGCAAGTTTCTGACGAAGCGTCATGGTTTCGAAGTGCGGAGGTGTCGGCGATGCTGTTGTTCGCCAACGAATCCGATTCGGGCATGCGAGCGGCACTGGGTCACGGTGACCAAATGGCGATCGAAAAGGCGATTCTCAAACAATCGGAAATCCTGGGCGGCTGGTCAGGTGGACCCATCTCCGGACTGATCAAACAACTCGGTGCGCTGCAATGATCACCAACCGACTGAGCGACAGCATGGTGTCTCCGATCAACGCAGTTGCGCGCGGGGTCGACCAAAGATCGGATCCGGTTGCGGACACCATCCGCGTTCAATTGGCCGTCGAGAGTGCGTTCGGGGCGCCCAATCAGATCCTGGGCGGCAAAGCCGGCAGCCTGACACTGCGGTATCCATGGTCGGGTTTCGATGTCGTGGCAACCTTCCAACGGTGCGGTGCGTTGGTTTTGTCGAGCGGGATGACGCCCATCCGAATCGGTGGCCCTGCCGTCGTTCCCACTGTGGTTGCAGTACATGGTGCGATCACGCTGATTGCGCGTGGTCGCGTCGTTGACGATCAGCTCGCGGGACTGGACATCATCATGGCCGAACCGGGTCCCTTGGGATCGGCTAATCCCGAGGTCACGTTCGCACTTCTGCGCGACACCCTGCAACAGATGCCCGATCCAGACGAGGCCTTGATCGGCTTTCTGTTCCAGATACTGGACACTCGATTCGCTCAAGGCAGCGAACGGGGTCACCAGTTGATGGGTCGAGTCCTGTCTGCGTTGGGCGACTACGTGAGATCGGGTCCCGGTTCCGCACTCCAGCTTTCGTTGGGGCGTCGTTCCGACTAGTCAGAACGACGGTTCCCGCAATCGCAACAGCCGCATCATCGACCTGAACATACAGCCGGCAGATTGTTCGTAGGCAAGGCCGGCCTCACATCGGATCGGGGTTGCATGACGGTTGTTCTGCGGGAAGTGTTCTCTGACAGATCAGACATCGGCAGGATCAGCGGTGGGACTCTTGCCCAGCGCTTCCGGGCCATCAACTTCCGGAGCAGGGAAACGTCTTCGGCGCTGAGCTGACCGTTGCCGGCTTGGTCACGAAGCGTGTGCATCAGCCAGTCGCGATGACTCTTGATGGCGGGATTAACTTGTCCGGACCGAATCCATGACTGAAGGTTCTCGCAACTCTTGGGAGCGAAACGGATTTCTGCGGACACTGCGATCATTCGCAACGTGGTTCGCTTGGGCAACGCATCCGCGGAAACGGTCCGGTGTCGGTCCATTCGCAATCGGTTCAACAGGTGGTGGGCGTCGTCGATGCGGAGATCGGCGGTATGGCGATGGCCTATCAGCAGTGATTCGGGCAGAGTCCAACCGGTATGGCGCGCAACCAGTTCGCACATCAACGGCGACACGATCGAACCTGGTTTCAGAAGTCCGTGAATGGTCTTCAACCCCAACCCGGGGAAACGCTGGCATGCCGCACGACAACTGCCCCATCGACTGATTCGAAGACGCAACCATGCCTGTCTCGCCAGATTCATCGAGTCCAGGGCATCGAGCGTGCCGCTCCGCGGCAACTGCAGCTCCGATGGCGCCAGGGCGAACGACTCGCTGATGCGCAACAGGTGACGCAGTGAGACCTTGCGGATTCCAGCGAGAACGTTTCCAGCGACCCGCGGATGGATTCCGGTGAGTTGAGAGAACCAGACAGGGTGCGGCAGCACACGCCTGACCAGCCGATAGTTGTCGTAAAGTGTCTTGAGCATGTCGATCACCTCCTGATGTGTCGACATTGTCGACAGCGAAGTGATCAGATTTCCCGCGCAAGGCGCCGCTAAATCGCCGCTTTTGCGCATCGGAGCGAAGTGCCCCGACACGGAGTTCACGGCACAACCTTCACGGTTGCTTGGTCGTTCGGATACAGCGTCGCGCCGCCAGTAGGGTTGGTCAGCCGCAACTGGAATTCGCCCGATGTGCCGCGCGGAATCGGCAAGCTGATCCGCTGGAAGCCTGACTGACCGTCGGCCCAAACCAAGGTTTGACTCAGTGCCGGCATCCCTTCAGGCCAGTGTGCACTGTCACCGGAAGTAACTTCTGCAGAGATCTCGCCAGCCGTTCCTTGCCGAAGAACCGTGATCACCAGCGCACGTCCCGATTCGATCCGAAAATAGGCCGGAGAAAATGACAACTGACCGGCGTTCTTGTGTTCCTGAAGCGACGGAATTGCTGCGGCACCTTGCGCGTACAACGCGTCACGAACACGGCCGCCCGGTATCTGGCTCAACCGCTCCTGAGTACGCTGCTGCACGGTTGGTCGGTATGTGTCCGCGAGATTCGACCCGGAGCCAGTCAGTCGCTCCGAACTTGATCGCGCCAAAACATCTGACGCATCAGGTAATACCCCGCCACGTTTCAATCGCCCCTTCAGGTCGGTGATATCAAGACTCTCCATCCGTGCCTGCTCCACCAGAACACCGTGGCACAGTGGGTCCCGGGCAGTACCGAAGGCGCCATCTGCCACGCCCGAGGGTCCGGCGATGGCCTCCCTCAGACTTCGGCTGGCGGCGGAATTGAAGCAACAGAACACATCACGCTTGTCGAGGCATGCACCAAGTACGTTGTGATGGCAATAAGAACCGATCGACAGGCAGTGTCCAAGCTCGCGCTGATTCGCAAGATCAAACTCCTCGGCGGAGCAGGCCCATCCGACCTCGCCCATGTGGTCGAACCGGGACTCTTCGCGAAATTCATCGTTCATCGGCTGGAGCAGGCGAGACGCGCCGACGATTGAACCCGCGTCCGGATCAAGCGACGGGTTGTCGCCGCCGGATACGGTCTCGGGCCCGGAAGTCAGCGCCTTGGAAAGCTGTTCTTGTGACCAGGATCCTGATTCAGCAAGCGTCTTCCAGCTTCCATGAGGTCCCTCAGAGGCATACCGCGCCATCGTGTCGGTCGCGTTGGCACGACGCATGTGCCGCTGATACTTGGAAAACCATTCCTGCTCGACATCAGTTTCGGTCTGATCACAGCAGTTGATGGTGGCGCCGAGTGCCTTACGACATTCGTAAGCTTTTCCGGGAAACAGGCGCGGTGGCGTTGCGTCGGATCCTCTGGTTTCGGCTGTGTCCTGCCAGTCCGAAGCGTATGCCTGCGCAATCATCATGCCGGCCATACCATCGGCGACCGTATCGAATGCGTTTTCGTCGAATCGTCGATCCAGGCAGTCGTCTCCGGCACATCGAATCTGACCTGAGCAGGGCTGCACTGTTTGAATCCCGACGCTTTGCCCAACGACTGACTCCGCACAGCGATAGGTATCACTTTCGACATAACACCACTCGCCGTGCCCGCTGCCACCCTCCGCACAGCTTGAGCGGGCGAGCGAACAATCAGGGTGTTCAACCAGCATCGGGGCACAAGTGTCGATCATGCCCTCACTGTCGTGATATTCGGCGCAGTCTCTGCCTGCAGGCAAGTCGGCGCAGAACTCCCCGCTTCGAATACGACACTCGTACCGGGCGGTCGCCTGATAACAGACGGGCGCCAGAGCATCAGGCGGCTGATGCTGTTGGCTGCGGGGGTAAAGCGGAACGAGTTGCAGCGATTCGGGTGGCTGCAACGGTGCACCACCGATCAACCTTGGTGCGGCATCGTCGCAGTTGAACACCGCGGAACAGAACTCATCACTGCCGACGAGGCAATCCTCCGGATCGGATTCAGCAGTCTGTCGGAGTGCGCGAACAGAACCGCGAACGGACACGTTCACCAGGCAGCTTGTACAGAGATTCGCATCATGGACGATTTGAAGTGTCATGCGCCAATCGTTGTCGGCGCTCGCCGTTTCCAGAATGGAAACATCCGAAGCCGGACCCGCCCACGAGAGCTGAAGATTTGCCGACAGGATCCTGGCGTCTACCGGGTAGATATCCGCAATCGAGACGACAATTCGCTCGTCGTGATCAAAGCGGATCTGTTCATCAAGGAACGTTGCATCCGTCCGGCTCAGGTCCTCAACTTGCAGCGAGCGCGTACACGTCGTTGGTCTGTTGATTCGTTCACAGGTACGCTCGCGAAAGGTTGTGTAAGCCGTCGTCCCTTCGGTCACATGGGTTTCTGTCTGACAGGCAGGAAACTCAGGTGCGACGCTGAGCGGCGCGGTGAGGGCCAGGACCGATTGCTCCATCAGAAAATGGTGATCAGCGAGAAATTCCTTCGGCTCCATGAGCTCATGCGATGCGACATCACGCAGTACCGTGGCCGCGTCCCCGGAGTCCTCGGATTGGTCGGCCAACCGGGCCTGCGCGGCACGACTCAGTGCATCCTCGTCACCTTCCAGTTGCATCAATTGCTGCTGCGCCGACTTGTCTCCGCCCGGAATGATCTGGTTGACCGGAATCCGCTCGTCGTCAACCACCACAATGCCCAGCTGCCGTTCGCCGCCTTCGACGAACACCGGAACCGCTGATTGCTGCAGGAGCGTCTCTGCAAGATCCTGACCAGCTCTGCCCTGATCGGCCAGATCATCGGCCGAGACTGTCGTCATCAGCGCTGCCAACGACAAACCGCTCAGAAGTTCATGCAGCATTCCTGGAATGTCCATTTGAGAAAAACAAAGTCTTCCCCGGTGGCGGGAACGGATCGCCATTCACCCCACCGAAACGTATGCGCCCCGATCCAATGGTTCGAACGGGTTTCCGCAATCGGGTGAACGGTTTGAAGCTTGTATTGGTTCTTGGGCAGCGTTGGCCAGGGAATGTCGCGACAGACTGCCGCTTGCGAATAGGCGAGATTGGCCATGCCCCGGCGATGCATCGCGGCGATTGCACGGGTTGCGGCGAGCGAAGCACCGCCTGGTTCGGAGTCCTTGCCCCCAATGCCGGTCAACGGATACAGATTGCCCCACGCCCCCGCACACCAGAACAGGGCAGATATCGGTTGGGTTGCTGTGGCCGCTACCGCATCGGCCATACAAGCAGACAAAGCCACCGGATTGGCGAACAGAACTGCTTCGGGCGTCGTGAACATCGAGATCTCCTCGTTGTTCCAAGTCGGGTCGAGCTCGCTCGCATATAGAATGTCGGCGTCACTCGACCCACTCTCTGCCGCACAGACGGAATCAGTCAATAGATCGGTCAACTGACCGATAGGGAATGCCAGGACATGCGCGTTGAAGTAGCTGCCTTCATCCGAAGCGGCGTCCGACCGTCTGGCCCCGCCACCCTGCAGGAATGCCCCATAGGGGCTAGCTTCGTCGAACAGCTCGAACTCCGAGCCCAGTGTCGGACTGCATCCTTTGCCACTACGTACCAGTTCGACAACGCGCATCGGTTGCCACATGCCCAGGACAATACCGGGTGTCGGTGTACCGAGGAATCGACCAGGGCAAAGGCAGGTCGCGCCAGCATGTCCGGTTGGAACACTTCCGGGCGACGTGGCAACACCGGCAACCGTGATCGGAAAGAAGCAGTTCCAGCAGACTTTGGTGAACACGCCGCCCTGCGAGAACAAGCCAGCGTCATTGCAGGTGGGCGAATCGGCAGCCGATGTTGTCCCGCCAATCAACATTGCCAATAACATCAGCAGCGAGCGACAGATCATTGACCAGGGAAGATCAATTGTTGTCATCGCCGCGATCCTTCGGGCCGGATCCCCCCACTTCGTCGATGCGGAAGCGGCCTGACTCGGCACGAATGCGAGACGGCACGCGCAAGATGCCGAAAGCAGGGCCCAATTCAGCGCGGTACAATTGCAAGGGTAAACCGAACAGTCTGGTGCGCTTGTCGAGGAAATCTGAAGCATCTGACTCCGGCAGCGCAGTCGTCAGCAACGTTGTCGGGCCGTTCCAGTCCGAAAGCCATTGCCGGGCCACCTCGACCTGTCGTTCATCCGTAGCGTCGACTACCAGCAACTGCTGCGAGAATGGGACGTGCTCAAGGGGATTGATGCGATCACCCGCACTTGCGATTCGTGCGCCGTTTGCCTCGAGGTCTTTGGTCACTTCGAACGCTGGCACATGAAACCGTGTCTGGCTCGATACCGCGTGAGGCAGTTCCGGCGGGCGCATGGATCGCACCAACCCCTCGCTCTGTTCACGGCGCCACCGCTTCCAATCGAAGGCCGCCAAGCGAGCTTGCATGACTTCCAGAAGATCCGGCTCGGATATGGCGACAGTCGGTCCTTGGGCCGGCAGCAATCCCCGTTGGCCCGATTCGATCTGGCCCTGCAGCCAGTCGGCGGCCACCATTCCAGGAACTGCCGCGAGCAGCTGTGACCCTTCATAGATTGCGATCGTCGGTGCGGCCTCAATGCCGGCATTGCGAAATGCCGGCGGATCCAATTCGATCTGTGGCGGTGACGACCAATGTGCGAATGGCCCCAACCACGCGATCAAATCTTGACGGAAGCCTGCAAGTCCGCTTCCAGCGGCAAGACCGCGAAACACCACAATGGTGTTGCGGTCCCGTTGTGCCGCCGACAAGGCAGCGATCAGATCCGGCTTTGGCATGCTCCGCGAGACAAAGATGCGCGTAACCTGATGGCTGTTCTGCCTGTGCCGGGATACGTCCGTCCATTCCCCGGCAATTGATTCCGCGGACAGCCCGGCAATCTCTTCTGCGGCCTTCATGTTGACGGGGTCGACGACAGGCGCCTGACTCGAGATCCACTCGAGCGCATCGGTATCGAGTGCACGATGATCTATCGGTGTCGCTGCCAGCACGGCCCAGACCAAGGAGTTGATCACCATATGGGCAGCGCCTTGCCCTGCAACTCTTCCTGATTGATCAGACCGAAATAGCGGCTATCGAAAGTGTTGATCGAGCTTCCCATCATGAGCAATCGACCGGGCGGAACCTGATCCAGATCACCCAATCTGGACTGGTGCAACCCGGCCCGCGCCAGGATCACCGGATTGATTCGCGCAGCCCATCGACCATTGACGTACAGCTCTTGTCCGACAATCTGCAATCGATCTCCTTCTACTGCAGCGACCCGTTTGACGAACAGGCTGGCCTCAGGGAATCGTGACGCAAAATCGGGGATCCGGAATGTCGCATAGTCGCCACGCTTCACCGAACGATCCTGTTTGCAGTGAAGATACAGTCGGAATGGATTCGAAGGGTGCCGCTGGGTATCGATGCCGATGCCCCAGCGTGAACCAACCACCGGTGCTAGCCAGAGCGCGAACAGCATGGCCAGTGTCGCCAACACCAGCCGCATTCGCGCCGGAGCCGACATCATGGCTGCACCACGGTGCCGACCGGAGCGCGCAACACATGGCGTCGATCGAGGACGACAAAACCCTCGGCAGACAATCGATCGGCAATCGCGTCCGCAGTCAGAATCGCTGCATCCGCTCCCTGCGTCTCGGCCAAGGTCAGAACGATGGCATCCCGATCGACGACAGCGATTCGAGTAGCCGGAACCGGCTCGTGGTCGATGGGTTGCAAGCCTGGGGCCAACAGGATCAGGGGCCAAACGCATACGAAGACTTTCCAGAGGCGAGTCATGGACGCTCTCCTGCAGACGCCTGTCGGCGGGCGAGCACGATGTTGATGGCGTCCATCAGCGAACTACCCCGCCGACGTTCGCTCTCGAGTGCCGCACGATCACGGGGATCGGTCGAATACAGCAGGGTCTCAGCCGGACTGACGACAAGTCGACCGATCCCCGAGCCATACTCCGTGGCACAGAAGATCTCGCTGTACAGACCAGGCTCGGTATGGACCGAGCGAAGTTGAGCTACCTGCCAATCGGTCAACGGCAGTCGTCCACTGGAAACGGCCGCATTGATCGATTCAGGCTTCTGGGCCAGCAGATAGATTGACGCACTGTTTTCGGCAATGACCCGACCGCCAGTCATTTGAGTGCCTGAACTGGTCTCGTACAAATCGGCGACAGACTGCGTAATGATGCCAACGCTGCCACCGTGCTTGCGGATACGGCGATAGAACGAAAAAATGAATGCGGCCATTTCAGGCTTGGAAATCATCGCCCAGGCCTCGTCGATCAGCAGCAACTTCGGGACTCCTGGGTCACCGTGGTAGATCTCGGCGTTGATCTGGTACATCAGTTGCAGCAACACCACTCGTTGCAGCGCTTCACGATGCTCAAGCGCCTGGACCTCGTAAACCGAAAGCGGGTTTCGCAGATCAAGAGTGTTGGGGCCATTGAAGTAAGCTCCGTATGCACCCGCGGTCGTGAAAGGATGCAACTGTGTGGCCAGATCGCACAGACGTTGGTCCTGCGCAGCGACCAGTGCCTCGACCACGTCATCGACCATGCAGTCAGCGCCTCTTGCGGCGTACAGCGCAGCCAGAATCTGCCGCAATGCCGCGCGCTGGAAGTCACCGAGGATCGACTTGCTGGTCACCATGGCCTCGAAGATCGCCAGGATCATGTCTTCTTCGTCATTCCAGTCCCGGACCAGTGGAAACGGATTCAACCCAATCGGTTGTGTGGCGGCAAAGTCCACGAAGGCACCGCCCAGTCGTTCGGCAAGGTTCTGATAACTGCGACCGGCATCGATGATGAAGACACGTCCGCCCTGCATGCGCAGATTCACGACCAGTTCGTTGGCGAAAAAGCTCTTGCCGGCACCGGTCTTTGCGGCGATGTAGAAGTTCTTGCCGGTTTGCGAATCAAAGGGGCAGATCGCCATGGTTTCGCCGTCGCGTGCCAGCAGCGTGAGTGTCGGAGTACCGGTGCCGCGCCAACTGCCCAGAATCGGCGCAAACACAAGGGCATGCCGGGTGGTCATGGTCCGATATCGCTTGAGGAAACCAAGGACTCTGGGGTCGGCACACAGGGGCAACAAGTTCTGGAACATGGGACCCAGCGCGAAGGCATCCAGCATCAAGTGGATCCCGAGCTCGCGCCAGTAGGTCTGAGCATTGGTTGCTGCCGACTTGGCCTGACGCTCGTCGCACCCGAACACCGCCATGCCCAAGCTCACACGGACGATCCGATCGCCCTGCTTCAGTGACTCGTTCATGACCCGGATTGAAGCGAGCCGCTCCCGATTTTCCGGGAAATACTTGCTGATGCCCTGATCCGCCTGGCGTGTGGCATAAAGTTCGCTGGCTCGCAGGGTTGCCGAACGCGAGTCGTGGTCCTCGTACACCACGTTGCAGCTAATCAGGCATGGCTCGCGGATGCCGCGAACGCCAGTTTGAGCATCGCACAGGTATCGCAAAGCCGTGCCGAATGGCAGTTCTTCGGGGATTCGTTTGGGGTGCAGCAGACAGATGGATGCCGCATCCCCGAGCCCAATTGACCAAGGTGAACCGAGATCGATATGGGTGTTGGCGTCCAGCAATTGGTCGGCAATGCTTCGATCCGAGTCGTACTCGGCTTCGAGTTCGCCCCGCCAGCTGGCGTTCTCGCCGTGATTCAGCAGCACGCTCATGAACCGGATGTACCGAAGTGCATCAAGCGGAGAAACGTGCAACTGCGTGGAGCGCAGCGACTGTTCGAAAGTCTGGCGAAACTCGCTCGCCGCTTCGAACTGTGTTTCCACTGAACGTTGGTCCATGGGCAGTCGCACCGTGATGAGCACCTGGCTGCTTCGAGCTGCAGCAAGACGGCCACCAGGAACGGCGCCATCCCGCAGAAACGCCATTCTTTGTCTGGCGCTTTGCAGAAGTTCTGGGTCCTGTTGCTGACGTCTCCGCTGCTGATATCGCAGCAGGAAGTCCTGGATATCGGGTGATGCGAAGCGCACGAAGCTGATGACCGTGCCAACTGGAAACGCGGCATTCAAAGCCACGAGGAGCTTTTCCTGAAGAAGTGCTCCGGCACCAGCCAGTGGGCCCATAGCAAAACCAAAGCCCACGGCATCGCCCAGATGGAACAATCCGCGGACGCTGTCGTAGGCCTGGACGGGAAAAAAGTCGGCACGGGTGACATCGTCTGCACGGCGCTGGGACGGGAACAGGCTCATGACGACATCCCGTCAAAGTACCGAAGCTGCGACCGAAGTCGCAGCCCCAAGTCCGTCCAAAGTGGCACCGAAAAAATTCAGGATGACCTGGGGGCCGTATTTCACGATGATCAGAAGGCCAAACGCTGACAGGAACACGATCAGTCGTTGCGCGATCGCGGCGATGGCAGCAACGACAAAAGCCACGATCACGATCCCCAATCCAACCGACCCTTCCAGGTAGTCGAAGATTTTCTGCACAAGCGGGGCCAGTTCATCATCACCGACTGATCCTGCGCAGGCAGGGCCGGCGAAACACGCGAGTGCGAACAAGGTCAAAAGCATCGTCGAGCTTCGAAGGAATTTCATGGGTTGCTCCTGGGGTTGGAAACAGCTTCGGATCTGGAACCGATCTCTGGTCTTGCGGAGGGGGTTCACCTGGCCGTCTGGGAAGTCGTCGCGCTTGCCTCACTTGCCGAATC
>JBEIPT010000217.1:0-6600 GCA_040376895.1 Lysobacteraceae bacterium
ACACTGCCGGTTTGCCTTGTTTTCGGCTTGCCAGCACGCGTCGCTCGGTTGGACCAAGCGCCGCCAGAACACCGTCGCGCAGTTTGGATCGAAGCCGCCAGTTCGCCGCCTTGACCGTCGCACTGGCCAGCAACTTCGCGGACGTGGCCCGCCTAGTCATTTCCGCATCCGCCACAATCACCGGCGCGGTGGCGATCGGGATCGGGACCTTCGTGCCATCAGTGCGAGTTATGGCAAGGCCATCAAGGAACGCCTGATCGGCCATCGCCCGCTGTTGATTCTCCGACCACACCCATCCCGCGATTCGTCGATCGGTTTGGGGTTCTGCCAGTTCGCGGATATCGATGGCCATGACACGCAGATGGTACGAATGGACTCAAATGCAAGGTCTGCTGGTCGGTTTGATCACCAAGGCAAGGGCGTACCGTTGGCATGCCAGAACGTCCCGGAGTCCGAAGGCCCAAGTCGATCGAGCAATTGGCCGATACGTTCCGCGGATTGCGCTGGAGTCGAGTCGCCACGACCGCCGGTCATATCGGTCTGTACATAACCCGGGTGCACCAGGAATACCGAAATGCCACGAGGCTTCAGATCGACGGCCAGCGACACGCCCGCCATGTTGAGCGCTGCTTTCGACATGCGATAGCCGTAGTAGCCACCCGACGCGTTGTCAGCCATGGATCCCATGCGCGACGTGGTCATCGCCAGTTTGCTTCCGGGCTTCAGGCACGGCAACAATGTTTCCGCGAGCAGCAAAGGCGCCAGGGCGTTGACCTCGAACTGTTTGCGGATGTGATCGGCCTCTGTGTCCAGATTTTCCAGCGAATCGGCATTCAGGATGCCGGCATTGAGGATCGCCAGTTCGAAGGAATGGCCTTTCAGTGTGGCTGCCAACTTCGCGAGGTCATTCGGTTGGGTCAACTCGACTCCGTCCAGAACCGTCACGCCAAGTCCGGCGAGTTCCGCCGATACACCCCGACAGACCGCCCACACCTTGGCGCCGCGCCGGGCATAAAGTCGGCACAACTCGAGACCAATACCGCGTGCGGAACCAGTAATCAGAACATTGGACATGACACACCTCGAAGTTTGGGACGCGACCCTTCGAGCATACGCCGGGTCCAAACGAAAAAACCCGGCCGAGGCCGGGTATAAATCGATCAGTCAGGGGATACCACTGCTACAAACGTGAAGACGGACCTGCCTTGAACTCAGAGGTCGACACCGGCGGCGCGGCTTTCCTGGACCGCCAGCGAACCTTGGTCGACGAGCGTCAGGTCACGCACCGAGTACGGCGCGGACAACCCCGACTTGGCCATCGTGTCGGCATCAAAAACCAGATCGAGCGACTGTTGACCGGGTTTCAGGATTGCAGCGGACGAAGCCATGGCACCGGCGCGAACGGCTTTGCCATCACGGCCGAACAACACGCCGCGGACTTCAAAGCGGCTGGCGGCGGCAACCGACACGTCAATGCTGATCCGGAGGCTGCCGTCGCGAGTTTTGGCGTGATCCGCCGTGCCGGTAAAACGTGCGCGCGGCACACTCGACACGATGGCGGTCTTGGCATCGCGCTGGATGCCGTTCGCCGAGGCAAAGGTATGGATTTCCCAGAGGCCTTCACCCTCGCCGTTCAAACCATCGTGGCGTACCATGGCGACATAGTCGTCACCTTGGCGATCGAAAGTGAGTTCCACTTGTTCGCCGGTCGGCGAGCTCAGGAATCCGCCGATGGC
Source organism: Lysobacteraceae bacterium (assembly GCA_040376895.1). GTDB lineage: Bacteria > Pseudomonadota > Gammaproteobacteria > Xanthomonadales > Ahniellaceae > Ahniella. The sequence continues at coordinate 1,737 of JBEIPT010000217.1, forward strand.
TTGAGTTGTGTCCCCAGCGTTGAAGCGGGCCAGCACTTTGAATTCACCGCCATGCACCGCCGTCACGCGATCGGCCTGAAGGCTCAGGATCTCTTTGCTGTTCGGCTCGAACACATGGACGAGGTAATCGCTGGCTGCTTTCGGCAGACGCAGGGTGATGTCCCCCTGCCCCACTTCATCCGTCAACTGGAACGCCAATGTGCCGGACGGGAACGAGGTGCCGGCTGCCTTGAGTTCGGCTTCGTTGGCTGAATTCTTCAGGCCTTCACCACGGGCAAAGGTTTTGCCGCCTGCTGTGATCTCAACTTGCAAAGGATCGGCCGCACCTTTGGCTTGGCCAATCGGTGACAACCGGATCAATGCGCCAGGCGCGGAAGTGGTCAAGGCCTTGCCGGCAGAGAGTTCCTGTGCGGAAACGCGGGTCCAGAACTCGCGGCTTTCGGCGCGATGGGGCAATGGTGCAGAGAGTGCCTGGTCTGCCGGCAACACCCAGGAAAACTGCACGGGGGCCGATTCCAGTCGGGACGCCTTCTCGGCGGACGCCGGGCTGCTGACCAGTTGGGTCGGGTTCAAATCGGTTGCGGCCGGGGCGGCCAGCGACAGTTCGCGGGCTTCTGCAGAACTGGCCAGAACCAGCGCGAGGGTCAAAACCAGGGGACGAATCGTATTCATGGGTCGCTTCCTCGCAGCAATCACAGGTCGTTACGGAGAATCACATCAAGTCCGAAGCATTTGCGTCGGCTTTGATTGTGCGAGAGCGGTTCGGAGCCAGCCATGCGCGAGGTGTCGTAGAACCAGACCCGACCGGCAGCGGCTTGTGAGGTGCATTCAAGGAAACCGTCGGAGCAGGAATTCAGCCAGTTCTGCGTCGTCTCGAGGCCGACATTCTCGAAGTAGCCACCACAGTAGCTGTCCGGGTCCCAGATGGCCGAGTCAACGTCGGTACCGACTACGCTGTAAAACGACTTGGGCAGTGCAGGACGACCCGCCGTGCCATACAGGTTGTTGGCGTTGTAGGTGGCCATCCAGCTGGTTTGCTGCATGCGGACGGCATCGGACTTGTAGCCGACGAGCCAGCCGAGCGACTGTTCGAAGACATTGCCGTTCATGACGGCATTGGCCAGCGGCGTACCGGCCGATGAGGGTGCCAGTGCATTGACCCAGCGGATTTTGGAAATGATGCCCGGATAACGGCTGTCGTAGGTTGGGTTCGACATGATCCAACGCATGACGTTGCCGCCGTTCGAGTGCGTCTGGATGACGAGGTCGGTAATGCCCTTGGCCTGAATGAAGCTGGACAGCTGGCCTGCGAGGCAACCGGCGGCTGCAGAATTCCACATGTACTGCGTAAAATCGCAGTTGATGATCACGTAGTTGGCCGTGTTCGGCATACCCTGTCGAATCGAATCGACGTTTTCACGCGTCCAATAGTCGTCCAGCGCATTCGTCTGTTTGCCGGTGCCGTGTACGAAGGCAATGCCGGTATTGGCGGACGCAGCCACACAGCCGAGGCTCAGGGCGAGCCCGATCAGGAACTTGTTCACGATGTATCCCTCCCAGGATGATGTGCAGGGTGCGGTGCCTCTGGGGGCGCTCGCACCGTAAATGGCCGGATGGCTCCGACGGTGTGAATCGTAAACTCAGGCAAACGCACATTGCAAACATTTGTTTGAAACCTGCGTTTGTGCGGTGCGCACATACAACGATCGTCCGGATGGCACTGAGTGCCACAAAATCAGCGACTTGCACCATTGTCGCGCTGCCGCATCCGGCGCTGTGAATCTTTGTGACGCGGCCCGTAACCTGCGGCAAAATGCGGGCATGAGCCCAGATTCAACGATCCGCTACCGATTCCGCCCGACCGTCCTCGTCCAAACCGACCTGGTTCCGGCAATTCTGTTGGACTTGGGCACCGGGCACTACTTCGAAGCCAACGACAGTGCCCACGAACTCGTGTTGGCCATGCAGCGCTCGGCCACGCTGGCTGATCTTGCAGCCTGTCTGCAGTCGGCTTACGGCATCGACGCTGCGCGCGCCATGGCAGATGCCGAAGTCACATTCAATGAATGGCGGCAACGAGGCTGGATCGAGCCGGTCGCATAGTCTGCCGCAAACCCGCCGCCCCACACCGAGCGATCAGACCCTTGATGCGGCCAAAATGCCGGTCGGGTCAGGTCTCGCGCGGCGCAAGACCTGCATTGGCCAACAGGGTGTGCATCGGTTGCAGCAGTTCGCGATGATTTCGCCAGCACTCAGACTCCGCCACTGACGGCACGGGTTGGCGGCGCGACAAGCTGCCGTAACCGATCGGCTTCCGGTTGCGCTCCGGATCTTCCCAGCCCGGTTCGAACGACAGATCGCAGAAGCGGAACACGGCTCGTGACACCAGGCCGGGCACGGCGCGCCATTGCTCGTAACGCACACTCTGTACTCGCTTCGGAAAGGCCGATTCCACATGGCGCATCCAGTCGGCCATGGCGACATAGTGCGCGACCAGTTCCGCCTGGTCGTTTGCATACGGACAGGCTTCATCGGCATGTTCGCGCAGCAGTTCAAAACACTGCTGCATCGGCTCGCACAGAACATGAATGACCCGAGCTTCCGGCAACGCGCGCAGGATGGCCGCTGCATAGAGCGGATTGGCGCTGCCGCAGTCGGTGACATAACGGGCGCCTGGATATCGGGCGCGCAGCCGTTCGCGGTAGCGGTTGCCCACGGTGTCCCAATCGATGCGATCAAATCGGTCGATGACCGCTTTGTTGATGAGTGACTGACCATCCAGACCAGCGACCTCCCGCACGACACCGGAAAACTCGGGCAACTCGCCGCCGTTGCATACCTGCGGATGATTGCCCAGTACCCGCTCGATCAGAGCTGCGCCCGATCCGGGCAAGCCCATCACGAACAGTGGCGTGACGTCATCGCCAGCTCCAGCCGGCGATTCGCGAGCCGAACCGGCAAGCATCGGAAGGGTCTGGCGGAGTGCCTCGAACACCGGCCCATCGGCAGTGGCGTCATATTGGTATTGGCGCCGACGCGCCTGCAGCGCGCGCGCCAGCATCCGTGATGCGGAAACGTGATCACGTGCAGCTTCGAACGCACGAAACGCAGCATGAGCGAGCCAGACTTCGGTATCGGTGCCGACTTGGGCTTGGGTCAGATATTGCTCCAGCACCGATCCATCGACCCGGTCGGGCTGCAGCTTCGCCAGTCCCAATTGGGCATAGGCCATTCGTGGCTGCGTGCGAACGAGTTCACCATAGATCGACGCGGCATTGTCCCAATCCCCGGATTGGGCGAACGTTTCGGCTTGCGCCAGCATCAATGGAACGGAATCCTGGTCGCTGCGACCCTGCAGGTTGAGGACCAGTGCCTGGGCTCGTTCGCACTCGCCGAGCCGATTCAGCATTTCAATGACCCGCAGTCCCAGATCCTGGTCGAGAACGTGCTCCTCTGCCAGCGCACCCAGTGAGGCCAGCGCCGACGCCGTGCGACCGTTCGCAAGGCTGAGTCGGGCATGCTGCAACATGGCGCTGGGATGACCTGGACGAATGGCCAATGCGCGGCCAACGGCAAACTCCGCTGCCCGGGCATGCCCCGCAGCACCATGTGCAAAGCTCGCGACGAGCCACACATCGAAGCGGTTCGGGGTCCGTTTGGCTTGTGCCACGGCGGCCGCTTCGGCCGCATCATGCAAGCCGCGCGCCAGATACTCCTGGACGCGCCGAAGTGCGCGGTCCGTCAGGGCGTCTGGGCTGTCCTGCAGGAAATGTGGGGCCGTCATCTTGGGTCCTGTCTCATGAGCGTCAAGCATATCAAGGCGCCAACGATATGCAGCGTTATCAATGCCTTCTGTGCGAAACTCTTACGATTGATCCGCGGAATCCCGGCATGACCTCCCTGCTTTCCTTTGAATTCTTTCCTCCCAAGACCGACGAACAAAAACAACAGCTTGATGCGACGGCCGGTCGGCTCAAGGCGCTCAAGCCGCATTATGTCTCGGTGACATTCGGTGCCGGCGGTTCAACTTTATCGTACACGCCAGAGACCGTGCGCCATTTGCGCGCCGAGTTCGGTCTGGACGCCGCACCCCATTTGTCGTGCATGGGTGGTACCCGCGACGAGATCCGGCATTTGCTGAAGCTGTACGAGGCGATGGGCGTCCGTCGCATTGTGGCCTTGCGCGGCGACATGCCGTCGGGCATGGCCGGGTTCGGTGAATTCCGATACGCCAATGAGCTCGTGGCCTTCATTCGCGAACACAGCGGCGACACTTTCCACCTTGAAGTGGCGTGTTACCCAGAATCGCATCCGCAGGCTGCCGATATGCAGTCCGACATGGTTCACTTCCGGCGCAAGGTTCAGGCCGGTGCAGATGGTGCCATCACGCAATATTTCTTCAACGCCGACGCCTACTTCAGGTTCGTCGACGAAGCACGTGCGATGGGCGTCACGGTACCCATCACACCAGGCATTATGCCGATCGCGAACTTCATGCAGCTGAAGCGCTTCTCCGACATCTGCGGCGCCGAAATCCCGCGCTGGATCGAACGGCGGATGCGGGGATACGGTGATGACGCCGAATCGATCCGCGAGTTCGGTGCCGATGCGGTGGCCAAGTTGTGTCGCGACTTGCTTGCGGGCGGTGCGCCCGGCTTGCATTTCTACACGCTGAATCGGGCCAAGCCGACTTTGGCTGTGATCGATCGCTTGGGTTTGTAGTCGCTTTCAGTCGCGAACCGAACTGAGTCTCGAGGCGGCATTGTTCGCGGTTGGCGCGCTGCAGTTTGAACTGGCACGCACGCGAATCACTGTCATTGCGAGCTTTTTGTATGCCCAATAAACGGCATGCTTCGCTCGGGCC
>JBEIPT010000239.1:0-6031 GCA_040376895.1 Lysobacteraceae bacterium
CGACCTGTCGCAATACCAGCGTGAGCGTGAGCCAGTGCTGCTGCTCGTGGAATCGGGCGACGATGCCAGTTTCCTGCCGTTGAACGACTACCAGCGGCAACTGGATTTCTCGCGCTTCGATATCGGTGGTGAAGCCACGCCGGTGGACTCGGCGGAGTTGCGGGCACATCTGTTCTCCGATCGTGGTCTGTATCGGCCCGGTGAGACTTTGCATGTTGGCGCGATTGTCCGTCGAGAGGACTGGCAGGCCTTGCCGCACGGCGCACCACTCGAACTGCAACTCAGCGATCCCAAAGGCCAAGTGTTGTCGACCCGCGCCCTGGCCCTCGAGACCAGCGGTTTCCACGAGTTCTCATACGATCTTCCGGGCTTTGCCCCGACTGGCACCTACACGGTATCGCTGCTGCACTGGCTCGATGCGAAGCGAACCGAATCCCGGTTCCTCGGATCGACGACTTTGCGCGTCAAGGAATTCCAGCCGGATCGCATGAAAGTGAAGAGTGCGTTCTCGCCGGTTCGTCAGGCTTTGTGGTTGAAGCCTGATGATTTGCGGATCGAAGTGGGGGTTGAGCATCTGTTTGGTGGTGCCGCAGTCGGTCGACGTGTGGCGACCAAACTTCGATTGCGCCCGGCCGATGTGCTGTTGCCGGGTTTTGCGGACTACGTTTTCGCAGCCACCGATCCCGGGTTCGAGATCCAGGAATACGCTCTCGACGAAAGAACGACCGATGATCAGGGGGCAGTGGTTGTGGATGCCGGCCTTGCCGGTATCGAGACTCAGCATTACCAGCTCGACGTGATGCTGGAAGCCTTCGAACTCGAGGGCGGGCGATCGGTGTCGTCCGACCTTGGAACCCGCATCAGTCAGGCTGACTGGCTGGTCGGTCTGAAAGCCGATGATCGGGACCTCGCGCTGTCGCGCGGTGCCGAACGATCACTGCAATGGATTGCCATTGATGCGCAAGGCAAGCCGGTTGATCCTGCGGAGTTGCGATTCGAGATCATCGAACAACGTTATGTGTCGATCCTGACGCGCGGTGATGACGGGCTCTATCGATACGAGTCGCGCCTGAAGGAACTCCCGGTAGTGAGCAAGACACTTGGGTTCAGCCAGGGCAAGGCACGGCTGCCGTTGCCGACCACTGAGCCGGGCGAATTCCGTGTGCGCCTGTTCGATGCCGACCAGACTCAGCTGGCACAGGTTTCGTATTCGGTTGCCGGCACCGGCAACGCCACACGGGCGCTGGAGCGCAACGCCGAACTCAAACTCAAGCTGTTGAATGCCGAGCCCGAAGTCGGTGAAGAACTGAGTTTGAGCATCGAAGCACCTTATGCCGGCGGTGGATTGATCACGATTGAGCGCGAGCGTGTGTTGGCGCACGTCTGGTTCACGACGGACAGCACACGTTCGGTGCAGAAGATTCGGCTGCCCGCAGATCTCGAAGGTCAGGCCTATGTCACCGTGCAGTTCCTGCGAGCACTGGATTCGCCGGAAATTTTCATGAGCCCGATGAGCTTTGCGGCGGCACCGTTCCGGATCTTGCCGACTGCCCGGAATCTGGGACTCAGCATCGAAGCGAGCGGCAAACATCGTCCGGGCCAGGATCTGCCAGTGACCGTGCGGGTTGCCGAGCCGTCGCGGGTGGCTTTGTTTGCGGTCGACGAAGGAATCCTGCAGGTTGCCGGATACAAACTGGTGGATCCGAAGGATCGCTTCTTCGCGAAGCGCCAGCTGGAAGTTGATACGGCGCAGATTCTCGATCTCGTGCTGCCCGAATTCAGCCTGTTGACGGCTGCCGCTGGTGGTGATGCCGAGGCCGCGTTGGCGCGGCACCTCAATCCGTTCAAGCGCCAGCTTGACAAGCCGGCCGTGTATTGGGCGGGTCTCAGGGATGTCGACGGTGAGCAGACCTGGTCCGTGCCGGTGCCTGATTCATTCAACGGGCGTCTGAAAATCATGGCCGTTGCCGTGAACGAAGGCCGCATCGGCATTGGTACCGCCGATACCGAAGTGCGTGCACCGTTTGTGCTCAGTCCGAGTGCGCCGGCATTTGTGTCGCCGGGCGATACCTTCGAGCTGGGTCTGTCGATCCAGCGCGAAGCGGGTGCCGGTGCGCCGGCCACGCGCCTGACTGTCGAAGCCGATCGCGGTTTGACCGTGGTCGGCGCGGCGCGGCAGGAGTTCGAGCTTGCGCCCGGTGCGGAGACGAGTTTCCGACTGCGCCTTCAGGCGGGATCACAACTCGGCGCCGGACGCATAAGGATGATCGTCGAAAGTGGTGCGCAACGCAGCGAGCGCAGCGTCGAAATCAGCTTGCGCCCCTTGATGCCCTATCGTGGCCAGCAACAGCTGGGACGGTTCGATGGCAAACAACGTGCCATTACGGGTCTGCGCGACCTGTGGCCGAACTTTGCCAAGCGAGAGCTGATTGCCGGACATACCCCGCTCGTGATGATCGGCGGCATTCAGGCGAATCTCGAGGACTTCCCGCATCAGTGCAGTGAACAATTGCTCAGTCAGGCGATGGGCAAGCTGCTGGTCGTCCGTTATCCCGAATACGCGGCGTCGCCGATCCCGGACCGACACTGGCAGGAAGTGTTCGACCTGCTGCGCGCGCGCAGCAACAGTGCCGGCGGTCTGGGTTTGTGGGTGGCGGGCGAAGATGCCGATGTGTTCGTCACTGCCTGGGCCGGGCTGTTCTTCCTTGAGGCCGAAGCTGCCGGCGTGGCCGTGCCACGCGATCTGGTCGCGCGGAATCTTGAATACCTGCGGGCACTCGATGAGGGCAATGTCGAGAGCAGTCGATTCAATCGCTGGCTGGCGCTCTATGTACGGGCGCGACGAGGTGAGGTGGTGACTTTGCCGATGCAGGGTTTGCTGCAGTCTGAAAGTGCCGATGCCCGTGACGGCTTGGGTGCACGCAGTCTGCGTGCCGCCCTGTATGGATTGCACCAGGACAAGCGGGCCGCCGATACCGAGCTCAAGACCGTGTTGAAGGAATTCCAGCAGGGTCTTCGAGTCGATGACTATGTGTTCGACGAATATCTGAACCCGGTCCTGGCCCGCAATCTCGCGTTGATGGTGATCTACCGCGACTTCCCCGACCAGGCACGGCAATTGCCGGCGAATGCGTTCGCTCATCTCGAATTTGCGGTTCAGGAGCGGCTGCTCAATACCGTGTCCTCAGGCAGCGCGGCATTGGCGTTGATGGCGCAGGGCGAGCGACTTGGTGAAGGCGTGGGTGCTACGGATCTGTCCCTCAGCTGGATGGATGCCGCGAAAAAATCGGATATGTTCGGTGAACACCGTCGACTGGATGTCCATGGTGCTTGGCCGGAAGCGGCGGCAAGCCTGGTGGTGGGCAATTCCGGAACGTTGCCGGTGTGGTTCTCGTTGCGCGAAAGTGGCTTCGAACGGACTTTGCCGACCACGGCGCGCAGCGCAGGCCTCGAGTTGGCGCGCGAGTATCAGCGCATTGATGGCACCAAACTCGGACGCATCGCGGTCGGGGACGAGATCGAAGTGAGTTTGCGGCTTCGCGCCACCGATCTTCGTGGCGGCGCCTTGGCGGTCGTTGAGCTGCTGCCTGCCGGGTTCGAGTTGATGGAGTTCCCGGTGGATGAATATGCGCCGCGTGAAGCACGTTTTGTGTCGGCCGATCCCGGCTGGCTGGACTTCCTCGATGCGCGCGAAGACAGGCTGGTGCTGTACACCTCGGGTAGTGAACAGATGCAGGTCTGGCGCTATCGGTTGAAGGCGACGCAGCGCGGCGAGTTTGCCGTGCCGCCGACCTATGCCGAAGACATGTACGACGCTCGCCGCAACAGCATCGGCGCCGCTGGCCAGAAGCTGGCGGTGGAGTAGGGAGATGCGCAGGATGCGCCGGCACTTGCGGCTGCTGTTCGGTGCAGCGTTGGTGTCGGTGCTGATGCTGCTCGGATGGCGTCTGCTGGCGCATCCGGACTGGCAATACGCGCGTCCACATTCGACGCGCGTGGTCGCCCGGGACGGTGAGTTGTTGCGATTGACGCTGGCAAGCGACGAGCGCTACCGCTTGTGGCTGCCTCATGCGGACTATCCGCCGGAATTGATCGATGCTTTGTTGTTGAAGGAGGATCGCTGGTTCCACTGGCATCCGGGCGTCAATCCGGTGAGTGTCGCGCGAGCTTTGGCGGGGCGACTTGCGGACGCCGAATCCGATGTCGGTGCGTCGACGTTGACGATGCAGTTGGCGCGCATCGAGTCCGGCCTGAATACTCGAAGTTATGGCGGCAAGGCGCGGCAGATGGGGCGGGCAGTGTCGATCAGCGCAAGCCACAACAAGGCGACTGTGCTCGAGGCGTATCTGAATCTTGCGCCGATGGCGGGAAATGTCGAAGGATTCGGTACCGCGAGTCTGGTGTACTTCGGGAAGCCCGCAGCCGAACTGAATCTCGTCGAAATCCTGACGCTCGCCGTGTTGCCGCAACGCCCGCAGTTGCAGTCGCATCCACAGGGCCTGCAACTGACGCGGTTCGGGCACGCAGCACGTGCTCGCTTGTTCGAAGCCTGGGTAGGCCGTCACCCCGAGCACGAACGGTTTCGGGGACAGATCGAATCGGCGACCGTCCTGCGACGGCCGAGTGACTTGCCGTTTCATGCGCCACACGCAGTTGATCAAGCGCTTCGAATCGCGTCACAACGCGGCGCTCTGCCCAGCGAATTGGTGACCACGATCGATCTGCGCCAGCAACGACTGTTGGAACGCGAGCTATCGAGATACCTGGACGAACAAGCGCGAATGGGGTTCCGAAACGGCAGCGCCTTGCTGGTCGATCTCGTCGACGGCGACATCCGTGGTCTGGTCGGTTCCGCCGATTACTTCGATGCCGAGATCAGCGGACAGATCAACGGCACTGCCATCCAGCGCAGCCCGGGCTCAACCTTGAAACCCTTGCTGTACGGGCTGGCGATCGATCAGGGTCATATCCATCCGGCGTCGGTGCTGCGTGATGTGCCGACACGATTCGGGCCGTTTTCACCGGAGAATTTTGATGGCGAATTCGTCGGTCCGATCACGGCTCAGGAAGCATTGGTCCGAAGCCGCAACATCCCGGCCGTGCAGATTGCCAGTCATCTCGGGCAGCCCAACCTTTATGCTCTTCTGAAGGCCGCGCAGGTTGCCGACATGGCGCGAGAGTCACATTACGGATTGTCATTGGTGCTCGGTGGCGGTGCGCTGAGTGCACAGGAATTGGCCGGGATGTACGCGATGCTCGGGCGTCAGGGACGGCATCGACGTCTCGGGCTCATTCAAGGTGATGCCGCAATGGAAACTTCGATTCCCTTGTTGAGCCCCGAAGCCAGTTTTGTCGTGCGTGACATGCTTGAGCATCATCCGCGCCCGGATGGCCAGCGCAATCGTCTGCCAGTCGCGTGGAAAACGGGTACTTCGTGGGGGTTTCGTGATGCATGGACCGCAGGGCTGTTCGGTCGGTATGTGCTCGTCGTTTGGCTGGGAACACCGGACAACCGGGCGCACGCAAACCTGATTGGCGTGCAGGCTGCGGCACCTCTGTTCTTCCGGTTGGTCGATGCCCTGTCGACTGACGTCGATGCGATCTCGGCGCCGATCGACAGTACGCCGCTCAACCTTCGCCGGGTTTCGGTCTGCCAGGCCAGTGGTGATCTGCCCAATGCGGAATGTCCGCGGACGGTCGAGACATGGTTCATTCCCGGACGAACCAGCATCGTGCCGAGCACATTACATCGGCGAGTCACTGTGGACCTCGCCACGGGCGCACCGGTGTGCGTACCGGCCGGCACTCCGGGTACGCGAACCGAAGTGTTCGCATTCTGGCCAAGCGAACTTCAGGATTCACGCAGGAAGGCGGGAATTCGCGAACGGGCTGCGCCGGACTTGTCCTTGTGCCAACTGGGTGCGCAACAGTCGGGCCATCCGCCGGTCATCCAGTCGCCGCGGCGAAGTGGAACCTACCTGCTTGCCGATGCCGGTGACAGCATTGGCTTGAGTGCCAGTTCGGATGCCGC
>JBEIPT010000034.1:0-14811 GCA_040376895.1 Lysobacteraceae bacterium
ACGGGATGAAGTTCATCACCGCGTACTTGCCGGTGAGCAGCGCTTCGATACCCGCCAGTTCTTCGTCGGTGTCGTTGATGCCTTCGAGCAAGGTCCATTGATACTGGATCGGATAGCCGGTGGTACGCGCATACCGCTCGCCAGCTTCCACGAGCTCAGCGGGATCAATTCGCGGTGCACGCGGGAGCAGTGCGACACGCAAGTCGGCACGGGTGGTATGTAAGGACAGTGCCAGCGCCGGTTTGACCGGGCCACGAGGCAAGCGTTCGAACACACGAGGATCACCCACGGTCGAGAACACCAGGTTCTTGTGGCCGATGTCGCCCAATGTGCCGAGCAATTCGATCGCGTCCATCACGTTGTCGAGGTTGTGGGCCGGTTCGCCCATGCCCATGAACACCACCCGACGTAACGGCTGATACCGCCGCGCCAGGACCACTTGGGCAACAATCTCGGCACTGCCCACCTGGCGCAGCAAACCACCGCGGCCGGTCATGCAGAACACGCAGCCCACCGCACAACCAACCTGAGTCGAGACACAGACGCCGTCTCGCGGCAGAACAACTGTCTCGACTGCCAGACCATCACGCAGGGTCACCAGCAACCGCGCCGAACCATCGGCGCTGACGTGCTCGGATTGCGTACGCGCGAGAGCCGCAAGTTCTTCGCTCAGTTCAGGCAGCGCTGCGCGCACCGATGCCGGAAAGAACTGCGTGGGGTCACGATGGCAATGGTCCAGCGACCAGCCGCGTGTCCAGGCCTTCAAAATGGCTTGTTCGTGCGCGGGTTTGGTGCCGAGGGCAGACAAGCGCTGGCGGATGGGTTCGATCTGCATGGGCCGGAATGCTGACGGAAAGTCGGCTTGTCATCCAGACTTTGAACACGCCAGCTGCCTCATGACGCGACCTCGGACAGCTTCTCCGGCTCGGGCGATCGGAACCCTCATCGCCTTGGCAACGATCTTTGCGATCGGTGATCTCTGAAACCGGAATCGTGCGTATGTCCGGGTGAGTCCCCCCGGAGTTGCCCATGTCCCGCCCTACCCGATTCCTCCAAGTTCTGTTGGCCACCGTTGCCCTGAGCACCGCGTCCTGGGTGCATGCCGACATCCCCCTTGAAGAACCGAATCTCGAAGACCTGCTGATGAGTGCGAACGGGCTCTATCAGCTCCGCTACTCCGACAATCAGTTCAGCCCGCACTTCATGCCGCAGTCGCAAGTTCAAGCTGCAGCCGACGCCCTCGACCGATCGGGTGTTCCCAGCACGGGTTTTCCGCTTGGACACCATCCCGGGTTCGCCAACCTCGGGTTGCGCGCGCCGTTTTTTGCGGGAGGCGTCCGCGACGTGACTTTCTGGGACTGCAAGGATCCCGAAGACGAGGAGGCTTTCGACTGCGACAACGGCTTTGCCGTGCTGGAGCAGATCATCATGCCGTCGCCGACCTACCGCGGGCGTTCGTCATCGTGTATCCGCATGATCATCGGCCATGAGCTGTTCCACCATGTCGAGTTTGCCTACACCAACGCCGGTGGCGGCGCCGGCTGTGGTGAGACGTTCGGCATCACGGCCTGCGAAGGCCAGGCCCGCGCGATGCAGGACAAGGTCTATTCGGATCTCGATCTTGCGCCTGGCGCCAGTTGTATCGCCGGATTCCAGACCGAAGTGAATGCCTATCTCGGCAGCCCGGACCGTGATCTGTGGAGCAGCGGCTACGCCAGCGCGCTGTTCTGGACGTACCTGATGGAGCAGTACGGTACGTTCAACGAAGAGCCCTATCGGGGCGCCGACTTCATCACCGCCTGGTGGGAACTGGCCGAAGACCGCGTGGCGGATCCCGACGTGTACGGCATCACTGCCGACACCATCAAGCTGTTCGAGCCCGACGCCACGCTGCTCAACACCTACCACGACTTCACGATCGCGAATCTGCTGAAGGACTTCTCGCTGTCCGGTATCCCGGCCGATGCACGTGCCCGCTACAGCTACATCGATGAATTGCCGCACCTGAACCAGAACAACCTGATGAAGTTCAATGCGGTCACGATGACCGCAACGGCCACGGTCGGCGCCAATCAGACCGGCACTTTGGACTTCGACGCAAAGAAGTTCGGTGGTGACTATCTCCGCTTCAATATCGGGTCTTGCCCGGCCGGCAGCACGCTGGAGTTCGAACTCAAGCCGGATCCGACCACACCGAACCCCACGCCGACCACCCAAGCGCTGATTTCGCTGGTGCTGGTGAACGCGCAGAACGTGCCGGTGCGCCTCTACAAATGGCGCGCCAACACCGCGAAACTCAGTGCCGTACAACCCGTCGGAACGCTTTACCAGCAGGCCTATTTTGTCGTTGCTGGCCGCACCGGCCATTACGCCGGGCGATCGACCACACGGTGCAAACCGGCACCGCTCGCTCCGATTCTTCAGTTTGCCGGGGTCCAGAATCCGCCGGCGCCGGGCGGTTCGCGCCTGGGAACCGTGCACGTGCAGGTGCCAGACAGTGCCGCACCAGGTAACTCCGTCATCGGCCTGTCGGCCAGCGATCTGCGCGTCCGCGTCGGCGGCGTCGACGCCGAAGTTGAATCGTTCATTCCGCAAGGTGACGGCTACCGCCTTCGCTTTCGCCAACCCACACTGAGTGGCCCCGGACCGTTTCCGGTTGCCGTAGACGTTGGCACCCAGTCGGCCACTTTGGCGAATGCGATTCGCATTGACGACCCGAAGCCTGAAGTTGCCTTCGTTCTGGACTTGACCAGCAGCATGCCGACACAAGCCATGCTATTGCCGGCGATTCAGAAGGCGCGTGAATCCGCGGCGCGGATGAGCACACAGTCTCGTGTTGCCGTGATCGGTTTCGTCGGCAACGGTGTGGAACCGGATCTTGATGCGACCGTTCTGTTGCCGCTGGCGCCGTTGTCGGCGGGCCACCGCACTACGCTGGAATCGGTACTCGGATCCCTGTCTGGCAGCACCCAGTCAGCCGGTGCACCGGGTGATGGGGTCCAGGCTGCAATCGACCAATTCACGGCTCAGGGTGGAACCGGGCCAAAATCGATCGTGCTCATGACTGACGGCGGCATCGGCGAAGGCCGCGGCCTGGCTGATCTGCTTCCGGCACTACGCGCTGGCGGCATTGCCGTGCACGTCATTGCTTTCGGTCCGCGCACCGATCAGCCGTTCCTGGATCGCCTTGCCCGGTCCACCGGCGGCACGTTCCACTATATCCCGACGGTTGCTGGCGGCCCGGAGGCAGCGGCGCTTGATCTGGCAGCAAATGCTGTTGATGCCGCCGCCAGGGGTGAGCATGTCCTCCTGGCGCGGCAGGTTCCGGTGCCAGCAGGTGCGCCGGTCGATTCGATCGTTCGCCTTGATCCTGCGTTCCTCGGCACACAAGGTGCGGTGGTGTTCAGCATCGAGACGCCCAATGACCAGCCTTCCTTGCCCTCGTCGATCCGATTGTTCCGGCCAGACACGTCGGAAGTGCTGAGCGGCGCTGGGGTCGAAATCGTCGACACCCCGCGCGGCCGCCATTTCCGTCTGGAAACGGCCAGTCTGGGTGATTGGCGCGTGCAGGTTGCACCGAGCGTGGCCGGTGGCGGCACGCAGGTCAAACTCGAAACCATCGTGGATGCTGCGCGTATTCCGGCTTTGCAACTGTCGCTCGCGCCGACGTCGCCCGACACCGATGGCCTCTGGCGTCTCGGCACCCAGCTTCAGAGTGAACTCTTGCCGACCCCGCCGCAGGCCGCTATCGGAGGAGTCCATGTGGCAGCAGGGGACCTCAACATCGTCGCCACCGTGCAGCGCCCGGATGGTGATTCGGACACGCTCGATTACCAGTACCGCCCAAAGCGCAGTGAGGTGAATATGGGCGCAACCACCGAGACCTGGTACACAGGCCTGGAGTTCCAGGATGCCGGATCGGATACCGGATTCGTCGAAGACCCCATGTCCGCTGGCCAACGCGGCAGCTATCGTTTGCTGATCGACACGACATTCGGCAATCCGGCAAGCCCTTATGTCCTTCGCACCACGGCCAGTTATGCCGTGCTCGCGCAGACCATCGATACCGATCTCGACACGCTGCCGGACGCCTATGAACGCGATCGCAGCTGCCTCGATCCGCAGACGGCCGCCGCCGGGTCCGATCCGGATGCCGATGGCCTCGACACAGTAGACGAACGTCGCCACGGCACGGATCCGTGCCTGGCCGACACCGACGAGGGCGGCGAAACGGATGGCTCCGAAGTGACCCGAGGCCGCGACCCGCTGAACGGAACGGACGATGCCATCGGCGCGCTCGAGCATGTCGAGATCGTCTCGCGACTCAGCCAGCACGAACAACACGACCCGCTGCCGCCGCTGGCAACGACTCTGCGGTTCGATGTGGGCCCGGGCTTCGAGTCGGTGGCCGTTGCACGCGCCACAAGCGTCCAAGGCCCGTATCAGCTCATCACCACGCTCTCAGGCACCGCGCTCAACGGTCGTTATGTTGATACTGGATTGATCGCTGGCCAAACCTATTGTTACGTCCTGCAGCCCCGCACGGCGACCGGTGCCGAAGGTGTTCCGAGTGATGCAGTGTGTGCGGTGGCCCGCGCCGACATGACCGCACCTACGGGCATGATCACGCTCGAAGACGGGGCACTGAGCACCAGCAAGACGGTGCTGGGTGCTCAGATCGACTTCGACAACGAATCATCCGTTGGCGCACAGATGCGGCTGATCCGTCCGGATGGCAGCGACACCGGCTGGACCCCACTTGCGCCGATTGCCACCCTCGACACCACGAGCCTGCCGCGCCCGGGCTCGGCACTGGTCCAACTGCAATTGCGCGATGCCGCGGGCAACGAATCGGAATGGTATGTCGACGAGATCGACTTGGTGGCTGCAGCTACGGTCGGTGGTGTCACGGGTCTGGTCCAGGGACTCGGTGCCCCGCTGCCACTGGCCTTGGCGCGTGTGCTCGGCGACGACACGCTTCAACCGGCCACCGCTGCCGGCGATGGGCGCTTCCAGCTCGAGGATCTGCCGCCCGGCACCTACACGATCGAGATTTCCCACCCGGGATTCCTGACCGCACAACGCTCGGTGACGATCGGTGGCGGTGTGGTGGGTGACATCGGTGTGGTCACACTCGAGCCGGTGTCGGTGACACTGTTCTCGGACTCGTTCGAATAGGCTGTTCGAGCAGCCTCCGGTTGGGCATTGCGGCTCGTGAAACAAGCGGGCTACAGTGCCCCACCTACTTTCGGGTTGGAGAATCATGTCGATGACCCCCGAACGATTCCAGCAGATCCGCAAGGTGTTCGAATCCGCTCTGGTTCAGGACAGTGCGGATCTCGACGCTTGGCTGGACAAGGCCTGTGATGGCGACGTTGCGCTACTCGAGTCCGTTCGCCGGATGCTCGCAGCAGACGTTCAGGCCGAAGCCACCCATGAATCACTGATCGACCTGCCCGGAGCAATGGCCGAGCAGATTGCGGCCGACCGTGACGACGAAACAGATGCCCTGCGCGGCAAACGCTTCGGGGCATATACCCTGATCCGCACCTTGGGTCAGGGCGGTATGGGGCAGGTCTATCTGGCCGAGCGCAGTGATGGTTCGTTTCGGCAGGAAGTAGCGATCAAGACCGTTCGTGAAGGCTGGGACCACCAGGAACTACTGGAACGGTTCCGGCGTGAGCGGCAGATCCTGGCCTCCTTGAACCATCCCAATATCGCCAGACTTCTGGATGGCGGCGCCAGCGAAACCGGCGAACCCTATCTGGTGATGGAGTACGTCGAAGGCGTATCGATCGGCGCGTACTGTGACCGCGAACGCCTGTCGATCCCGGCGCGCCTGCGACTGTTCGGCGATGTCTGTGCCGCGGTTGGATACGCCCACCAGAGACTGGTCGTCCATCGGGATCTCAAGCCATCGAATATCCTGGTCACGCACGATGGCACGGTGAAGTTGCTCGACTTCGGCATCGCCAGGCTGCTGGCAGCCGATGCGACAATCACCGCACCGCGCGATCGCATGTTCACGATCGGCTATGCGGCACCCGAGCAGATACGCGGCGACATTCCAAGCGTGTCGGTCGATGTCTATGCGCTCGGCCTCCTGTTGTACGAACTGCTGACTGGACAGCGGGCGTACGGCCGCACTGCCTCGACTCCGGCCGCCTACGAACGTGAGGTGCTGACGGTCGAACCGATGCCGCCATCACGCGCGGCCGACGACCTGACGGCTTCCACCATCGAACGTGCAGCGAGTCGTGGGTTGCAGCCGGCGCAACTGGCACAACAACTGAGCGGCGATCTGGACGCCATCGTCATGCGTGCGTTGCGCAAGGAACCCGATGCACGATATGCAACGGTCAACGACTTCGCCGACGACTTATCGGCATTCCTGACGCATCGGCCCGTGTCGGCGCGTCGCGGCAATCGGCGCTATCGCATGACGCGGTTCGTGCAAAGGCATGCGCTGGCCGTCGGTCTGGCGAGTGTTGCACTGGTGTCGTTGATCGGCGGCCTGGGGGTATCCCTGTGGGCAGCCGATCAGGCTCGGGTTCAGCGTGATCTGGCGCAGGCCGAAGCCCGAAAGTCGCGTGCAGTCGCGGATTTCATGATCGAAGTGTTCGGAGCCGCTGATCCCGCCATGGTGGATGGCGCCGATCTGAAGCCGCGCGATCTTCTCGTTCAAGGCGCTCGCCGACTCGGAGAAGACAACGATCTCGACACGTCAACCCGATCGGCGCTCAGGCTCGCGATCGGATCGGCCCAACTCGGCATTTCCGAGTACGAACCCGGCCTGGAGCAAATGCAGGCCGCGGTCACTGAGGCCGTTGCAGCCGGCGACGCGCTGGTGGAACTGGAGGCACGTATTGGTCTTGGTGTTGCGCTCAACAAACTCCAACGCAGTGAAGAAGCCATCGCCCAATACGATCTGGCGCGGGCCATTGGAAAACGTCTGCCCGACCTGGCCGCAAAAACGGATGAAGAGATCGACTACTTTCGCGCGATCGAGCTAGGCCGATTGGACCGCAAGGCCGAAGCGGTGCAGGTACTGAAGACAGTTTATGGCCGACGATTGGCCCGACTGGGGCCTGGGGAGCCGCTGACGATTCAGGTGGCCACCACGCTCGCGTACTATCTCGGCAATCTCAAGCGTGCCGACGAAGGAATCTTGATCACGGAGCCGAACTATCAAGCGGCGCGGGCACGTGCGGGCTTGCCGCTGCGGTGGCTCAAGGACATCGTGTCGGCTCATGCCTACATGCTCCTGCTGGACAAGCGTCCCGAGGCATTGTCCCTGTTCGAGGAAGCTCGGGCGATCGACGAACGGGTCTACGGCAAGGGCCATCCCGGAACCGTCGTGACCATGAACAATGTGGCTTTTGCGATGAGTTCCGGCGGTGACCATGCCCGTGCCGCCGCCATCATCGAGGAGGTAATCACCATTCGGCGGGGCATGAAACTGGAACAGAATCAGGATCTTGCGTTTTCGCTGATCAACGCAGCCAACATGTGGCGCAAGGCGGGGGAGTTCGAGCGCACCATCGAGCGGGCGCGCGAGGGTATCGCCATCTATGTGGCGAGCAATGACGGGTTCTACCGGCAAGCACAAAAGGGTCGATGGAGCCTGGCGCTGGCGCTTGAAGCAACCGGTCAGTGGCAGGAAGCGTTGCGCGAAATATCGGAACTTCTGCCCTACACGGAGGATGGACGCAGCACTGAATTTTCGGGCCCGGATGCGGCCCTGCCCTGGCTTACCGCGGCGCGGATCGAGGCTCGCTTGCACGCGGTCGATCCAGTCTGCATGAAAGCACGCCGTGTCCTGACCTTCGACGCTGCCGAAGAAGCGGCACTCGAGGCCAGGATATTGCTGGCAATGTGCCAAGCCAGGTTTGGCGATGATCTGGCCTCGCACGACACCTTGCCGACGCTCCCGGCGGACGACACCACACTCGGGAAGATCGATCCGTTCGTGCGCGAGTGGTTTCTGACACAGAAGCAGTGAACCCCGCTCGGCTTGATCGGCGAATCGCGTACACTGGGCAAACGTTCCCCTTCAGGCCAAGCAGCATTGGGACCCATGACCGAAGAAAGCGACGACGCCCTTACCGATCGAATCCGGCAATCTGCGGATGACCCTCAGGCACGCGCAGGCGCGCTCGAACGTGTCTATGCCGACTTGCTGAAGATTGCGCGTGCCGAACTGTCCCGGCATCAGCGCGGGAATACCCTGAATACTCGCGCACTGGTCAACGAGGCCTACATCAAGTTGTTTGCGGGCACTGGTCTTGATTACCGCAATCGCAAACACTTCTTTGCCACGGCAGCAAGGGCCATGCGCCAGGTGGTGATTTCGTATGCCCGGCAGAGGCTGGCCGATTGCCGCGGTGCCGGAGCCGAACATGTGTCGATCGACGATCTCGAGGCCCATGCCCTGCCGGTGGAAGCCCGGGCGGAAAAGCTGATCGCTGTTGATGCGGCCATGGCCAAGCTGGCGGCACTCGACGCTCGACTCGCGGAAGTCATCGAACTGCGATTTTTTGCCGGCATGGAAGTCGAGGAACTCGCCGAAGTGCTGGGTGTGTCCGTGCCGACGATTGTCCGCGACACGCGCACCGCTCGCGCGTTCCTTCAGGCCGAGCTGGACGCAGCATCCTGACGGTGGCGGATCTGCGCGGCTTGACGCTGTGCGCAGTCCTGCACTTCAAGACTCGAAATCGCTGCCAAAAATGGTCACTCCGGGCGCCTGATCGATACGCGCCGTATACAGGCCACCGGTCACGTAGACCTGGTTCTCGCTGCCCAAGGTCATCCCCGCTGTGCTGCCTCCGGGCAGCAGCTTCGACCACGCTGTCGTGCCGTCGGCGTTGACCTTGACGACACCCATGTCCGTAAGTGTCGACCCACTGACGTAAGTGGCGCCGTCGGGATCGATCAGCATCGCCGAGTGCAGGAGCAAGCCGTTGCCGCTGGCTTCCGGGTTGGTCCACTGCAAATCGCCGCTTGGGCTGAACTTCGCGAAGGCGGCACCGCCGCTTCCCGAGTTCGGGAAACCGCTGAGCACAGGCTCGCCGGCGGGAACTACTTCGACTCGGAATGCACTCATCGGATGGGTGCGTTCCCACAACGTTTCTCCGCCCGGCGACAACTTGCGCAGCCTGGTGCCCTGCCCCGTGTCCGGATCCGCGAACACGATGTAGCTGTTGCCGTTGGCATCGCCGGCGATGTCGCCCACGGTCAGGCTCATGATTCCGGTCAGCGACCAAACGGTTTGGCCTGAGGCATCGATCCGCACGAAGCCTTGCATCGAACCGGACAGGCTCCGTGCCGCGATCACGAATTGGCCGTCGGGCGTGCGCTTCAGCATGGTGGGTGCACCCACGCCGATGCTGTCGCACCAGGTCCAGCCGGGGCTGCCATCGGTGTTGAATTGCCGCACGGTGCCCATCAGAGCAGCCTGACAAACACCCAGACCAAGCACATGGGCTCGGTTTTCCGGATCCATCACGACACGCCGCGTGGACGAGCCGTCGAATTCGTTGCCGTAAACACGGCGCCACAACAATTGCCCGTCCGCATCGAATTTCATCAGCACACTGGCTGCGTTGACCGGGTTGGCGAAACCGGATCGGATCGTGCCCGATACCAGCACATCACCGAAGGTATCGGCAGCAACAAACGTTGCAACCTCATGGCGGGTGGTGTCTACGTTGTCGAACCGCGCTTCCCAGAGCAGCGCCCCTGAAGCACTGCGCTTGGCGACATAGATATCGCCGGCTGGGTTGTATTCCCAACGTGCGGTGTAGACATGGTCGACCGCGTCCCGCGCAACCGCCACGCCGCTCGGTTCGTTGCTCCACGCCGTACTCTGTGCCAGCGCGCCATCGCTCACCAAGGCCAGGATGGTCAATAGAAGAGGCGCCTTCACAGGAACTCCGGCCGCACAATGCCCGGAACCGACGGCGGCTTGGCACTGCAGTCGATTGCACCACGTACCGGTTCGCGAGATCGATTCGTTCTTCGTTTCATGATCAGCAACTCCTGACTCTGTTGGGTTCACTGTGATCCCATCAGGCAAGGGTGTTATTGACCGATATCAACGTTATTCCGAAACGTTGGCGCCAACGTGAGAAAAACTGGCCGGTAGTCGTTTCCGGCGTTCACGAGGCAGGCGCTGGTGCAACTGGATTGTGTCGTGATTCCCGCCGCAGCCAGGATCGAGCGACGTTGGTGCTGCGTCGCGCAAACGATTCAACCGGGTTCCCCACCCCCGGTTGCGGCTATGCTCTGGGTGTACTTCCGAACCCAACACCTTGTTGCCAGGCAGTGGAGTGACACATGACCTTTCGAAGTCTGTTTCTGGCGTTTTTCCTGTTGCTGGTTACTGGCGCAAGCAATGCCCAGGTTCTGTTTCGCGATGGCCTTGAGCCCTACAGAATTGATCCGCAGTTCCCTTTGGTGGGCGGCGCCTATCAGTTGCCGGCGGGTCCGTCGACCACACAACTCAACTGGCTGCTGAGCGAACTGGCGGCTGGCGAAACCACCTCGGTCACGGAGGTGAACCAGCACTTTGATCCGACCTGGCTGGCTTCGATCAACGCCACCGCGACGATCAATTTCATCGATTCCGTTCGCAGCAGTTACCCCAATGCCAGGATCACGGACGTGATCAGCGTGACTCCGATGCGCATCACGGCCTTGATCGATTCACCGGGCAGTCCCTTGCCGTCCGGATTCCTGAACTTCGGTACCCGATTTTCGGGTGGGGGCTTGATCACGTTGTTCGGTGTGAATTCGTTCACGTCGACGATGTACACCGTGGACACCACACTGACGATGACTCAGGCGGCGGACAAATTCGCCACCTTGTCGACCCTGCCCGCATTGTTGGTGGGGCGCATCAATGCCAGCACGGGCCAATGTTCGGCCATCGAAAATCGCTTCGCCAGCACGCCGCGTTCAACCGCGTCGATTTTCAAGATCTGGGTATTGGGCGGCGTGGCGCGGGCAATTGCCAACGGCACACTGGGCGCCAATGAGGCCATCACCTTGGATGGCACCAAGAATGTCGCGGGCAGTGTCATCACCAGTGAGCCAAACGGCACCCAATTCACGACCGCTCAACTGGCTACCCTGATGATGGGCAACAGCGACAACACGGCCACCGACATGTTGCATGCGCGTGTTGGCGGACGAGCGTTCCTGCATCCGGTCATCACGGATTTCGGCGTTTCCAATCCCAACACCCTCACTCCGTTGTTGACGATCAGCGAGCAATTCCATTTGTTCAGTACCGTCACCCCTGCGGCGGCGACCAACTTTGCGACCGGCACGGAAGTGTTTCAGGGCAATTATGCCGACGGCACCTTGGCGCCTCTCGGCCGATTCATCAGCGGATCGTCCGCCAACTGGGGTTTGATGACCGACACCGGTGGGAGTTGGCAAGCGAGTCCATTCGATATTTGCCAAGCCTTCGCCGCGCTGCGCCGGTCTGCACAAGGCTCGGATGCGATGCGCGAAGTGGATCGGGCTTTGGGTGCGCAAGCGGCACAACCGCTGGTGCGCGAGAACTGGGATCGCGTTTGGTACAAAGGCGGCTCATTGGCCAGCGCGACCAATCAGTTCCGCGTGCTGACCCATGCCTGGATGCTGGAAGACGCGGGCCGCGATCCCTTCGTGCTGATCGCCATGTCCAACAGCCCAACTGGCGCCATTTCAGACACCACTACATTTGAAATTCAGTCGGTCACCGGGCGCATGCTGCAACTGCTGTCGCAAATGCCCTGAGTGATCGGATTCGTTCGTTGCGGACGGTTGTCACTCGCAGCATCCGGAAAGTTCGTCTTTCCGGCGTAGCGACGCGTTCACGACTGGGCAGTGAGCGCGCGGCGACGAGCCGGCAACCTCAAGGTCGCACAAACCCCATGCGACCCATTGACCGTGCGTCGGTCACAACGTTCCGGACTGTGTGACGCAGACAAGGCGCTCGCGCCCGAACCCATCGGGTGCGTGCGCCAAGCCGTTTGGGAATGATCCTTTGCACGGATACCACGCCGTCAAGAAAGACGTTATTCGCCTTCGTCTTCATATTCCTCAGCGGATTCTTCCTCAGCGGATTCTTCGCTGTAGTCGCCCTCATCGCTGTCGTCGCTTTCCTCTTCCTCTTCCTCCTCGGCTTCAGCCTCGGCCTCGGCCTCAGGCTCAGCCTCGGTGGGCTGGTCACGCAGCGTTCCTCCCTTGCTTTTCCCGCCAGTTACTCCTCCTTGGCCAAGGCTCGCCTGCAGCGGCGGCGCGGCGGCAACCAGCAGCAGAAGGCACAAGGCAACCAGGAATCCGAACGGTTTGAGGTGGGCTTTCATGTCGGTCGCTCACATAGGGCGGGTGGTCGCTTCGACAATAACAAGAAAAGCGTACCCGGGCGCACGTTCCTGCAGGCCCAACCCGCAATGTTCCTCGAGAGCAGGCAAGCCGCGGCTTGTCTTGCGACTCATGAAACATACGGGTTGGCAGGATGCGTCCCGTTCAATTGATCTGACGCCGGCGGCCGAGCCTCATTCTGGTAAGGCTGGCACGGCAGCT
The DNA here is from genome assembly GCA_040376895.1 of Lysobacteraceae bacterium. GTDB lineage: Bacteria > Pseudomonadota > Gammaproteobacteria > Xanthomonadales > Ahniellaceae > Ahniella. The sequence continues at coordinate 12,577 of JBEIPT010000034.1, forward strand.
GCCGCCATACTTGCTTCAATGGCATCGAAACCGAGTTCGATCTGTTCGAGCAGCAGCTTGCTTCCGTCGGCCTGCCAAACCTTGCCGATCTTCTTGAAGTAAGGCTTCTTGCGCATCTTTTCAGTCAGCTTCGCTTCGTCAAGCACCGGCCGGAATCGATAGTCATGCGTGTTGAGCCGGGTGATCGTCGGCTGGTGATCTTGCACCTGACTGTCTGGAATTCGCTTCAATTCCCGCTTCGACTTGGCCCGAAAACGGAAATCCCAGATCGACTCTTCGACCTGGAAAAAGATTTCTTCGAGCTCGGGGCTGAACCCCATCCGCGCTTCGTAGACCAGCACGGTACCCGGCGTGAAACGCTGCAGGTAGCCGGCCTTCGACAGGCCGAAGAACTTCATGTCCTTGATCTTGGCTTTTTTGTCCAGATGAGCACGGTTGATGTGCTGGTGCACGATCGCCTGGAGACGGTCATCCAACGCATCGTGATCAAGCGCTTTCCATTCCGGACCCAGGGCCCAACCGCGGCGCTTGGTTTCGAGGGCAACAGACAAGGCTTGGCCAGCAGCTTGTGCGGCCAACCCACCACCGGCCATCGCCGGATTGTAGTAAAGGCCCGTACCCGCGTAGGCAGGCGGCGTCACTGCCAGGCCTTGTGGGTCGTAAACCACGACTGCGAGGCGAGCCGGCTTGTGCTCCGGCGGCAACAAGACGAAGTCCGAGGCCGAAACGGCATTGACACACAACATCAGCACGAAAGCGGCAACAAATCTCGCGAACATGGAAAAACTCCCGGAACAACTTCTGGAAAAAAGGGGGATGAGCCGGCTTTGCCCCATCATCAAATGGCCCGGCAAAAGACGCAGGCAACAAAAACTGCGGAGAATCGGGCCAAAGGCCGCGATTGCTGAATCACGTCAGTCACTGGTTCAAATTGGTGGGTCGTCCGAGATTCGAACTCGGGACCAACGGATTAAAAGTCCGCTGCTCTACCGGCTGAGCTAACGACCCGCTCACGGAGCCCGGCAGTTTAGGGAAATGTGTTCGATCCCACAAGCCAGAGTCGACTTGGGATGGGGTTCGTTCACGTTTGTGCAGGGCCACCCGAGTCACAGGAGCTGGCGCAAGTACCGCAGCCCGCTGGACCGGCACCGGCCCGATGGCGCGGAGCGAGCTTGCGGCCGAGGGCTTGCAGGCGCGATGCTCGCGCGGGTTTCAGCAGCCACAGCACCATGGCGCGCTCACCGCGTTTGACCTGGTTTGGCGCGAGTTGGAACAGCGCATAAACGGCTGCGACCAGCACCAGCACCAGGACAATCCAGGTCTGCGGGTCGTGAAGGTTCATCCGCCCAGCCCTCTGGCCACCTGATAGGTGATGAAGGAAGCGAAGTAGGCCAGCGCAAACAGGTAGACCGTGGCCTGGATCGCGTGTTTCCAGCCGTTTGTCTCACGCTTGATCACGGCAATCGTGGACAGGCACATGGGTGCGTAGATGTACCAGACCAGCAGCGACAGGCCCGTGGCAAGCGACCACTGCTGACTGACGATTCCGGTCAGTTGGGAAATGGCCGCGTCATCACTGACGGCAGCGACCGCGTACACGGTGGCCAGCGCCGACACCGCCACTTCGCGCGCAGCGAGACCCGGGATGAGCGCAATGCAGATCTGCCAGTTGAAGCCGATCGGTGCAAACAAGAACTGCAGGGCATGGCCAATTCGGCCGGCAAAGCTGTAATCGATCGCCGGGCCGGTGGCACCTTCCGGAGGTGCCGGGAACGTAGCGAGGAACCACAGCAATACGGTCAGCGCGAGGATGATCGTTGTGACGCGGCGCAGGAAGATGTACGCGCGCTCCCAAAGGCCAATCGCCACGTCGAGTGGATTCGGCCAGCGATAGGCCGGCAGTTCGAGCAGCAGCGCCTGCTCACCTTTTACCCGCTGCCAACGCTTCATGATGAACGACACCAGCATCGCGCTCAGCACCGCTGCCGCGTACAGGCTGAACATCACCAGCCCCTGCAGGTTCAGCCAGCCGTCGGCATATTCGCGACGCGGGATGAACGCGCCGATCAGCAAGGTGTAGACGGGCAACCGTGCCGAGCAGGTCATCAGCGGCGCCACCATGATGGTGATCAGCCGATCGCGCGGATTCTGGATGGATCGTGTGGCCATGATGCCCGGGATGGCGCACGCAAAACTCGACAGCAGCGGAATGAACGAACGTCCGGTCAGGCCGGC
>JBEIPT010000452.1:0-2993 GCA_040376895.1 Lysobacteraceae bacterium
ACGAGCACTTCCGTGTCCGCACCAACCGCCGCGGTGATTTGCTGCAGCATCATCGCCGTCGACGCCACGCCGTCGAGTTGCCGCCCACCATGGTTCGAGACAATCAACCCGTCGGCACCAGTCTGGACGGCACGACGGGCGTCGTCGGTGTCGAGGATTCCCTTCAGCACCAATCGACCTTTCCAGGACGCGCGCAACTTGTCGATGTCGGCCCAGCTGACCGTCGGATCAAACTGCGCGTCGATCCAGGTGCGGAAGGCATCGAGATCACGAGCGTCCGGACCATGGCCGTCGAGATTCGCGAACTGCACAGGACGTCCGCGGATTGCAACGTTCCAAAGCCATCCCGGACGCGACAACACCTGCCCTGCCCGCAACAGTTTAGGACGCAGTCCGGGTGTCGCCACTCCGTTGCGGACATCACGGTGGCGCGACCCGGCAAGCGGCAAGTCGACCGTGAAAACCAGCGTGCGACAGCCCGCCGCCCAGGCACGATCCAACACGGCTTGAACTACACCCCGATCGCGGAGCATGTAAAGCTGGAACCAGGTCGGCATGGTCGCCGCAGCAGATACCTCATTGATGCCGCAGATTCCGACCGTCGACAACGTGAACGGCACCCCTTCGGCATTCGCTGCGCGCACCGCTTGCACTTCGCCGCGGCGTGCCGTCATGCCGCCAAGGCCGATGGGCGCCAGCACAATCGGCATGCTGCATGTTTGTCCGGCAAGAGTGGTGGCGGTATCGATGCCACCAACGTCCACCAACACGCGCTGACGCAAACGCACACTGGACCAATCGGCAACGTTCGCGCGCAGACTGTGCTCCTCGCCGGCGCCGCCATCAACATAGTCGAACAGGAATCGGGGCAGGCGCCGGCTGGCGAGTGTCCGATAATCGTCGACGGTGGCCGGATACCTGCCGATCATGCGACGCGCCCCGAACCATTGCCGGCAAACGAGCACACGGCCGCGCGGGCAGTCAGGATGCAGCCGGGCAGGAACGTACCTTCCAGCGACCGCTTGCCATTGGCGCCACCGCCGCCGAACCCGGCCGCTTCACCGACACAGTACAAACCTGGAATGACTTGGCCTCGGGCATCCAGCACGCGACTCTCGAGATCGGTGCGCAGACCGCCCAGGCTCTTGCGCGTGACCAGTTGCACCCGAATCGCAATGAATGGCCCCGCCCCGGGCTTCTGCAGCGGCGCAGGCGCACAGGTGCGCAAACGGTCCGGACCCCAAAGGCGTGCATGCTGGATACGCCGGATCTGATCATCGTTGTACAACTTTGACCCGTTCGTGAATTGCGCATCGAATGCGTCGGCGGTTGCCTGAAGCACCGACGGCTCAATGTCGTGACTGCAGGTGAGCGCGTTCATTCTTGCAGCGAGCCCGGCGAGCGTATCGTCGACCAGAAAGTCGGCACTCTCCTGCTGCATCTGGCGCACGAGTCGATGGTTGCCGAGAAGGGTTTCTTTCAGGAACCGGAAGAACTGTCGATCGCGGATTCTCTGATTGTGCTCTGCGCCGGAAATCGCGAACTCACGTGCGGCGATCCGCCAATTCAGCAGATGCCAGGTCCACGGCCGCTCCTGCTCGGCCACACGCTGGCACAACCAGTGTGTATCGAAACCTGTGACCAAAGGCTCTGGACCGATCCGCTGGCCGCGATGATCGAGCCACAGTGCCGACTTGCACGGAATCGTCGACAGGCCATGCCCTTCAAAATGCGGGAATGGGTGCGGAAAACCGGCAGCGTAGTTCCACATCTCGCCGGCATTGACGATGGGCGCACCAAAACTTTTGGCCACATGATGATGGATCTTGCCATCGGCAAACGGATGCGCACCATTCAACATCGAAGCCGGCATCGCGCGGTCGCGCGGCCAGTTCGCCCGACATTCATCGTGACCGCCGTTGATCCCGCCCATTGCCAGCACGACAATCGGCGCATGCAGCGAGCGTTCGGCGCCGGTCGCCTCGTTGATGACCACGGCACCGGTCACCTGCTGGTTCGTGGTTTCCAGCGAGACACAACGGTGCCTGGACAGAATTCGCAGCCGGTTGTCGACGTTCGCGGCGGACAAGGCTTCAACGAGCGTCTTCACGAGTCCGCGCGACGTACCCCACACCACGTGATATCTCGGCAGGCTGTTGCCGTCACCGAATCGTCCGCGTTCGACCCAGTTGACCGCCGGCAGGAACTTGACGCCCTCAGCCGTGAGCCAGTCGTACACTTCCGGCCGGGACCGTTCGACATAATGCCGCGCCCAAGCCAACGACCATTGATCGTTCGGGTCGAGCTCGCCGAACGACAACCAATCTCGCAATGCCACCTCAGGGGTATCCGGAATCTTCATGCGCGCCTGCAAGGGCGTACCGACCAGCGCCATGCCACCAAACGCCCACAAGGCCAGGCCGCCCAATCGTGACTCGGTGTCGCGATCGACCAAAGTCACCGAGAGGCCCGCCCGCAGGGCTTCCAGTGCCGTGACAATGCCGGCCAATCCCCCGCCAATCACCAATACATCGGACGTGTGGGATGTGGTCATGGCAGGCAGTTCCTCGGATTCATCGATGGGCGCGGCGCTCGTCCCCGGATTGAACCACAGAGTGGCCTCTATGCGTCCTGGATTGGATCACCTTGAGCGCTGAAGCAAATCACTCATGGCGCAGGGCATCGATCGGATTCATTGACGCGGCGCGCCTGGCCGGGAAATAACCGAACACCACGCCGATTGCCGCGGAGAAGCCGAATGCCAGCAGGTTGATCGAACCGTCGAATTCGAACGTCATGCGCATCAGGGGTGCGAGTCCGAACGTGGCAGCCAGAGCCAGCAGCAGACCGACCACACCACCCAGGCACGACAGCGTGATCGCTTCGACCAGAAACTGCAGCAACACTTCGCTCCGCAAGGCACCAATTGCCAGGCGTATGCCGATTTCGCGGGTTCGCTCGGTGACTGATACCAGCATGATGTTCATGATGCC
>JBEIPT010000457.1:0-2922 GCA_040376895.1 Lysobacteraceae bacterium
CTCTGCGAAATTGCGCGAAATTTTTACGGCGTTTGCTTTGTTCCTCGTTGTAGGCATGTCAGCCCTCATGCAGCAGATCGAACTGTCGATGGGCCTCGGCGCATTTTTAGCGGGCGTTCTGTTGGCGGCGTGTTCTGAACCGTCATTCCCGCTTTCCCGGGAATGACGGTCCCTCCGCTCCGAGGCTCGATAATTGTGAACTAGTCCCACGCCGCCCCTGCCGCTTTGACGCAGGTCAAGTCCCAGGCCTTGCCGCGCCACAACAATCCGGCCTGTATTGGCCCTTGGCCCCAGGATCCCGCCGGACATGAGCAAACGCGAACAAATTCCTCTCCAGGTCGTCGACGAGATGTATGTCTCAGAGCGCAAGGTATATCCGCGTGATGTGGATGGCCGATTCCAGCGGCTCCGCAGGCTGGCGGTGTTTGTTCTGCTGGGGCTCTACTACGGGGTTGCGTGGATGAACTGGGACGGCCGACAGGCCGTGCTCTGGGACCTTCCCGCGCGCAAGTTCTACGTGTTTGGCATGAGCTTCTGGCCCCAGGATTTCATTTTCCTGGCGTTGATCCTGATCATTGCCGGCCTGTCGCTGTTCTTCTTCACGGCTTTGGCCGGGCGTTTGTGGTGCGGGTATGCCTGTCCGCAAACCGTGTGGACCGAAACTTTCCTGTGGATCGAGCAATGGCTGGAAGGGGATCGCAGCCAGCGCATGAAGCTCGACGCTGCACCCTGGTCGGCAAACAAGATTCGCCGGAAGTTCGGCAAACACGCGCTGTGGATCATCTTTGCACTGTGGACCGGCTTCACGTTTGTCGGGTACTTCACGCCGATCCGTGAGTTGACCGATCGCCTGTGGCCGTTTGCCTGGAGTGGCTGGGAAACGTTCTGGGTGCTGTTCTACTCGTTCGCCACCTGGGGCAATGCCGGGTTCATGCGCGAGCAGGTCTGCAAGTACATGTGTCCGTACGCGCGGTTCCAGAGTGCCATGTTCGACAAGGACACACTGATCATCGCCTACGATGCCAAACGTGGGGAAGAACGCGGCGCGCGCAAACGTGGCGTGGACTACAAAGCCCAGGGACTGGGAGACTGCATCGATTGCACGATCTGCGTGCAGGTCTGCCCGACCGGCATCGACATTCGCAACGGCCTGCAGATTGAATGTATTGCCTGTGGTGCCTGCGTGGATGCCTGTGATGAAGTGATGGATCGCATGAACTATCCGCGCGGGCTGGTGCGATACTCGACGCAGCACCAGATCGATGGTCATCCGACCCGTGTGTTCCGGTGGCGCATTCTTGTTTATGCCTTGCTGTTGGGAGGCCTCATTCTCGGGGTTGGCTTGAGCATTCTGTGGCGCAAGCCGGTGATCATGGACGTGATCCGCGATCGCAACGCGCTCTATCGTGAGACCTATGACAAGCAGGTCCAGAACGGTTACATGCTGCGGATCATCAACAAGACCACCGAACCAAGGACATTTACACTCACGCTGGACGGACCGGAAGCCATTGTGTTCGCACGTGATCCCGGGTCGATCGTGTTGCCGCCCGAGGAAGTTCGGACCGTTGGTGTGTTGCTCGCGGCACCCCCGGGCGCCATTCGAGGCAAAGCCGACATAGAATTCACGCTGCATTCGAAAGCCGATGACCTGACGGTGGCCGAATCGTCGCGTTTCTTCGCCCCGGAGTGATCCATGCGTTTCGTGCGTGAACCCATGTTCTGGCTGGTGCTCGCTTTGCCCCTGGCGACCATTGTCGCCGGGATCGTGACGATCCGGATGGCTTCGGCCGATGGTCCACTGGATGCCGCGCCCGAGTCGGTGAAGCGCCGCGCACAGGTGCAGACGACGGATCTGGGCCCGGATCAGCGCGCTGCAGACCTGCGTTTGTCGGCCACGCTGACCCGGCGCGAAGATGGCCAGTGGGCCTGGACGGACTGGCCACAATCCGAAAGTGCGGCGCCAAGTCTGACCGTGGTGCATCCCAATCGTGCCGACCAGGATGTGCATTTTCCGAAGATTGGTCCAGCCGAAACGCTGACCCTGTCCGCCGAAAAACTGCCGCTGGCCTTGTGTGAATTCCGACTTGAAGACATCGATCAAGGCTGGCGACTCGTCGGTCGGTTCGACGAGACAACGGGGCTGGTCCGCTTTCATTCCAAGTTGCAGGCTCCGTGACGGTTGCCGACACCCACATGCTGGAGTCGCCCGCTGCAGAGACCGTGGCGTGTTTCCATTGTGGTGAACCGACGCGCTCTTCGCCGGGATCGGATGGTCGGTACTTCTGTTGCACGGGCTGTGAAGCTGCTTCGAACTACATCCAGCAGAGTGGACTCGGTGATTACTACCGTCTCCGCACCGAGCGCGGATCTCGACCCAGCCCCAGTGATCTGGCGGTGTTTGATCGATCCGAAGTGCTCGCCCGCTACAGCCGCGAAAGTGGTGAAGGACAGTCGATCGAACTGGCCATCGAGGGTATGCATTGCGCCGCGTGTGCCTGGCTGATCGGTGAAGCGTTGCGCCGGCAACCCGGCGTACGCGACGCCAGCGCAAACTTCGTTACCTCACGGGCGCGTATTGCCTGGTCGCAAGGTCAGGTCAAACTGTCCGAGTTGTTGGGTCGGATCGAAGGGCTGGGATATCGCGCCAGCCTGGCTGGCACCCGCGAGCAGCAGGAGCAGCGGCGCCAGGCGAGACGGACATTGATTCTTCGACTGGGTATTGCCGGCCTTGCCAGCATGCAGGCGATGATGTTTTCGGAAGCGCTGTATCTGGACGTGGCCGGCGACATGAGTCTTGCCACGCGCGACTTCTTCCGCTGGTTGAGTTTTCTCGCCAGTACGCCGGTGATGACCTATTCGGCGTGGCCATTCTGGCGCGGTGCCTGGAACGAATGGCGTCATCGCCGTTTCGGCATGGAC
>JBEIPT010000125.1:0-9347 GCA_040376895.1 Lysobacteraceae bacterium
CCGGCCAAGGCACGCATGCTGTTTTGCCAAGCCAGTGACATGCTGGACGACGCCAGCCTGCGAGTCGGCGGCGACGCATTCGGCCAGGCCCGATTCCGATCCCTGTTCGCGCAGATCTATCGAGACTGCGTGATCGCCAATGTCGAGCTGGGTGCAAGTGTCGCCGCACTGGAAGCTCTGGAACGCGGGCGCGCACGTGGGTTCCGGGCTGCGCTGGAACTGCGTCAACTCCAGTTGGCGAATCCCGAAGAGCGCAAGGCACTCGACGCACTGGCCGTCAACCTTGCCGGCGAACAGGAAGCCCTGGCGCGTGCGAACGACGCCAAACTGGATGCCGGCCAACGCCAGGTTGCTCGCACGCAAGTGTTGGACTTGCGAAAGTCGCGCGCCGATCTGCGAGCGCGGTTCGAACGTCTGTTGCCGTCTCTCAGCCCGAAGAGCCTGAAACAGCTTCAGGAGCGGCTGGCACCGAACGAAGCCTATCTGGCCTTCGCCATCGCCGATGATCGTTCGGCCGCTCTGTTGCTCCGCGCCGATGGTGAAGTGCGCAGCGTGCTGTTGCCGATCTCCAGCCTGGCCGTCGGCAATCAAGTGCGCGACCTTCGAGCGGCTCTGCTGAAAGCGGATTCCAGCCGCGACTGGCAACAAGGTTCCGATGCATTGCGTCGTCAGTTGTTGGCTGGGCTGTCCGAGCATCTTGATGGCGTGGATACCCTGCTGCTGTCCCCTGACGGCGCGCTGCACAACCTGCCGTTCGCGGCGTTGTGGAATGCCGAAACGAACGAATTCTGGATCGACCGTTTTGGCATCGGCATCGTCGACTCCTTGAGTTCGCGATCGTTGCCGGAAGTCTCCGGTAGCACGCGGAAGTTGCGTTTATTGGCCGTCGGCGACCCGCTCGGCACCTCGGCGTCGAAGCCCGACGCAGCCCTGCAAACCGAGTTGCGTCGGAGTGGTGCCGGTGAACTCAGGCCATTGCCGGCGGCACGGCGCGAAGTCGAACAACTGGCGGATCGTTATGCCGATCAGGTGCAGGTCTTGCTGGGTGACCAGGCCAGCGAACAGCGTGTGCGCGCGCTGGCACCTTCGGCGAACCAGTTGCACTTCGCCGTGCATGCCCTGCTCGATCCCCAACGTGTCCTCGACTCCTCGCTCGTGCTCCACCCGGGCAACACCGGTCAATCCCGCGACGACGGGTTTCTCCGGGTCCATGAAATCCTCAGTGACCTCGACCTCGATACCGATCTGGTCGTGTTGTCCGCCTGTGACACAGGGCTTGGCAAGGAGCTTGCCGGTGAAGGTTTGATCGGATTCTCGCGCGCGTTCGCGTTTGCCGGCGCCAAGGCGACTTTGGCCAGTCTGTGGCCCGTGGCCGATGAATCGACTGCGGACCTGATGAACCGGTTTTATGCCGCCAGGGATCAAGGCCTGACCGCCAGTCAGTCGTTGCGCACCGCCATGATCGGCCTGACCTCCATCAAGGCCGTGAGCGACAAGAAGTCCGGCGCCAATCGAGGTGTCGGCGGTTTGGCCCCCAGAGACGTTGCAAACGGCGGCACCGAGCGGCTGCATCCGTATTACTGGGCGGCATTTCAGGTTTACGGCGAGTAAGCACACTCACCCAACGCGATGATTCGGAGATCTTTGTGGCCAAACTTTCGACTCAACCCGCAGACGCCGCCGTGGCAACCTATCTGGCCGCGATCGAAGACCCGGCGCGTCAGAACGATTGCCAACGGATCATCCAGTTGATGACCAAGGCAACCGGCAAGCCTCCTAGAATGTGGGGCACGGCCATCATCGGATTCGACAGTTACCACTACCGGTACGAGAGTGGCCATGAAGGCGACTGGTGTATCGTCGGCTTCTCGTCCCGCAAAGCCGAGATCAGCGTTTACCTGCTGGCCGGATATGAATCCCCGAAGACGCAGGCGCTGCTGGATCACCTCGGCAAACACCGGATCGGCAAGTCCTGCCTTTACATCAAGCGACTGTCGGACGTGGATGTCTCGGTCCTGGAAACACTGATCGTCCAATCGGTCGAGGAAACCCGGCGTTTGTGGCCAAGCACCTGAGCCACGGCTGGATCAGGAGTCCAGCCGGATGATCCCCTCGCGCACCGCGTGGTAAATCGCTTCGGAGCGTGACGTTGCCGCCAGCTTCGGGTAGAGATTCTTCACGTGATGCGACAGTGTGTTGATGCTCATGCCCAAGGCATCGGCAGCTTCGCGATAGGACACCCCGCGTGCCAGCGCTTCGAGCACATCACGCTCGCGGGGTGTCAGCTGCATCGGACCGAGTTCGGTCGCGACATGGACTGGCTGCCCGGCCGCCGCACGTTCGGCACGGCGCAAGTGTTTGAACAGGTACCCGGCAACCGCCGGCGAAATCGGATTTTCGCCCCGGGTGGCACTGTCGAGTGTGTCGAACAGCACCTGACGATCCGCAGTCTTCAGGGCATAACCATCAACACCTGCCTCGATCGCTTCGATCACGTTTGCTTCATCATCGAACACGGTGAAAGCGATGACGAAGCAGGCACGGCCAGGCGCCCGCAAGAGAGGCATCAATTCGGTGCCCCGGCCGTCGGGCAAGCCGAGATCAAGCAACAACACGTCGAATGGCTGCGACAGCATGGCCCGAGCGGCCTTCAGGTCGGGTGCAGTCCAAGCCAGGCGATACCGTTCGCTCTCGGCAAGCAGGTCGGCGATGTGATGGCGCACGCCGCCATCGTCGTCAATGATCGCAACCCGGTAATTCATGGCCGTTCACTCATTTGGTCGTTGGCCCGACTATCTCGGGAAGAAGCGCAGCTGTCCATGCTTTCGCCCTTATTCAAAGCCGTCTCGAAACAGACGATCCTGGACCCGGATCTCCGCCACATCGGCGTTCGCACGCATGCGCCGCCATGGGCTCACCCGGGCCGGATTCGCCGGAGCAGTGATGCCCGATTGGGTGACTCCCTGTGGCGCCCAGAGCAGCCGAGCCCGCCAGTAGTAGAGCTCCCCTTCCTGCAACCCGGCCGGATTGCCGATCATGATCGCGGATCCCGGAGTCGGGCCGAGATCCTGCCAGTTCGGCGTGATCGATTCGACACAGCTTGCGTGACCGAATGGCACACCGGTCGGACAGGCCTGCACTTTCAGCCGTGCCCGCTCGCGACCCACCGGCGACAAACCGTCCAGAACGGCGAAGAACGAATCAGATGACTGAGAGTCGCCCTGGAAGTCGACTGGCGTGGCGGCATTCCGAAACTGTTGCGCACTGCCGTTGCGGCCGATGGCATTGGCAAAGGCCAGATGCATGCCACCCACATCTGCGGTCGACCCGGCCACGCCAGGAGCACCGCCGATGATCTCGGAGAAGCCGTCGCCATTGATGTCCGTCATCGCCACACTGGCCCCCAGTCGTGCGTTGTTTTCAGGGACCATCAGATCGGTAACACTGGTCGCCACCGGCCCCGTGGCACTGCCTCGATACCACTGCAAACCACCGTTGCCTGAATTGCCGCCCTGCGAACGACCTGGCAAACCAATGACGATATCGGCGAACCCATCTCCATCCAGATCGCCGCCGCCAGCGACAGACTGACCGAACAGACTTCCTGCCGATGGGCCGAATCCCACGACCGTTGGACTATCCGTATTCAAGCCTGAACTGCCGCCCAGGAACAATCTGACTACTCCGCGGTTGCCGCCGCTGATCTGTTCGTTCGGGCATCCGACCACCAAGTCGGAATATCCGTCGCCGTTGACGTCACCCGCGTTCGCCAGCCCTTGAGTACACAGCGCGGAAACTGTGCCACCCGTCCAACTCTGGTCAAGCACTGAATTGAATGGAGATGACCCGAACAGGATCCTGAAGTTGCCGGATGCCGTGCCACTGCCGACCGACCCGATGGCCATGTCACCCAAACCATCGCCATTGACGTCGCCGGCACCGACGATGCTCACGCCCAATTGTTGACTGCCTGTGGCACCTTGGTACTCGACGAGCAAGGGACCGACGCCTGAACCAGTGCCAGCGTAAAGATAGGCAACACCTGCGTCCGTGGCAGCTCCAATGTCTGCCAAAGGCGCACCGATCGCCAGCTCCACGATTCCGTCACCAGTGAGGTCCCCCACGTTCGCAACGACCTCGCCGTGCCTCGCACCAAACTGAGCGATGCTGATCACCCGATCGACGATGGTGTTGAACGCACCCGGCCCGCCATAGAACACATGGACCTCACCGCCGTTGGCCGTCTGGTCGGGCGCGCCGACGGCCAGATCACCGTAACTGTCGCCATTGAAGTCCCCGATCGCCACGGCTCGCCCAAACCGTGCCTGGGCCGTACCGCCGTTCAAGACGGCGTCGGGGGTGGCATTAAAGCCACCGGGTGCGCCGTAATAGAGTTCGACCCGTCCGACATTTACGCTACCCGTGTCGAAATTCGGCAGACCGACCGCAATATCACCCAAGCCATCACGATTGATGTCGCCGGTAGCGATGGCATGCCCAAGCTGTGCACCCGACTGTGTGCCATCGAGGGTGTCATCGATGTTCGACGACAGGCGCAAGCCAGACCGCACCATGTAAGCAAACCCTTGTGCCGGGCGACCTGCACCACCCGACTCTTCCGGAGCACCCACGAACAGTTCCGGGTATCCATTGCCGTTGTAATCGACAAATGCCAGTGCCGAGCCGAACCGTCCTCCAGTGGTGCTCGAAGACAGTCCGCGCACTGGGTAATTTTCAGCGCCGAGTCCGTTGGCCGACCCGATCGTGATCCACACCGTGCCGAACTCGCTGATGGCGTAATCGGTTTCCAGCGGCACCCCAATCGCCAGATCGGAATAGCCGTCGCCATTGGTGTCGGCTGATGCGATCGCGCTGCCCAACAGGCCACCGGCGACATTGTTCTCGACGACGCGATCCGCTGTGGTATCGACGACGGTGCCGCCATGAAACACGAACACGCCGCCTTCATTGGTCTGGCCACTGTCAAAGAACGGTGCACCCAGTGCGATGTCGGCGAATCCGTCTCCATTCACGTCGCCGGCACCGGCCACGGCCGCGCCGAGGCCCGCCCCGATCTGATTACTCTCGAATGCGCCATCGGAGACTGTGTTGAAGGCGCCGGAGCTCCCCAGAAACAACAAGCCGGCGCCCTCGCCTGCCTGACCCACGGACGCATTCGGGACGCCCACAAGAATGTCGCTGAAGCCATCGGCGTTGAAGTCGCCGACGCCGGCCACACTGGCACCGAACAGACTCTGTGCGGCTGTTGGTGCCAAGGTGGCATCGGGCGTGGTGTCGAACGGTGTACCGGGACCGCCGAGGAACAATTGAACCTGCCCGGAATCAACACGCCCGGCATCATCGAAGAACGGCGCGCCGACCAGGATATCGGCATAGCCGTCACCATTCACATCACCAGCACCGGCCACGGCGCCACCGAACTGACTGCCTGCCTGCGTGCCGCGAAATTCGGCCGAAGCCGTCGGCACGCCTGACGCGCGGCCAAAATGCAAGGTGACGCGCCCTACATCCTGAGTTGCGCCCAAATCCCATCGGGGCGAGCCGATCACAAAGTCATCGAGGCCGTCGCCATTGACGTCACCGACACCCGCCATGCTCGACCCTTTCGCTTCGCCAGCCTGATCACCGAACAAGCGAAAAATCCCGGTCGGACCCGGTCGGTCCGCCACGAAATCACCGACCATGATCGATACCGCACCGGCGCCGGGTGCCGTGCCACCCAGATCTTCACCCGGCGCACCAAAGCCGAGATCCAGCGTGCCGTCGCCGTTGAAGTCTCCGAGATTGGCTACTGATTGACCATTTTTCGCCTGGGCCGTCTGTACTGCAATCAACCTCAGATCGGCCAGTTCCGTGATGTAGGTCGCCTGAACCGATGTGCTCATCACCAGCGCAGCCAAGGCCGCGAGCGCCACACCTGGACAAGAATTCGATCGCCAACTGCCCATGCTGTTCACCCTTGAGATTCCGGGCATCGAGTGATGCCACGCATGGGTGCAAAGTCTGAGCGGCTCGGGCGAGTGACGAATCACATGGCCATGTCAGGCCTTTTCCGGCGCCTGCAGCGAGGGCAAGAGCAAGCGGACTCGGGTGCCCGGATCAAGTCTCGCAACGTCGAGTTGGCCACCGATGCTGCCCGCTCGCTGACGCATGTTCGTGAACCCCAGGCCCGTTGGGGCGCTTGGGTCGACGCCACTGCCGTTGTCGTCGATATCGAGAACCAGTTTTCCTTCAATTCCTGCCTCGATCCTGAGCGTCAGGCGACTCGCACCTGCATGCCGGATCGCATTGGTCAGCGCTTCCTGCAGAATCCGCAACACCTGCAAGGTCACGCGCGGCCCGAGGCGGATGTGGTCGAGTGGCCCATTGCGGATCACCACCAGCGTGCTGCCGGCAGCCTGAATCTGTGGCCTGACCCGCCGCTCGAATGCCATCAGGGCATCCTCCAGCTCATCCTCGGCGGTATCGAGTGAATCCACGATGAGGCGCAGATCCGTCAGGCTGTCGTCCAGCGCCTGCTCCATACCCGCCGGATCAAGTTGGCGCGCCTGCATACGAAGACCAACCAGTTTGCCGCCGATGCCGTCATGCATGTCACGCACCAGCCGCTGGCGTTCTTCAAGAACCGCGGCCTGACGTTGCATCTGAGTGCGTTCGGCGTAACTTGCGGCCAGCTCACCTTCGCGGAGCGCCAATCGTTCGGAAAGAATCCGATTCGAGTCGAGCACGGTCCGTCGAGCCTGTGCGGCCTCACGGGCCAACGCCAACACCATCGAGAGCCCCAGAAAAGTGCCAATGATGGGCGACCAGGCCAAAGTCAGTGGCAACGTGGCATCAAACGGAGAATGCAGGTCGACGATACTGCCGACGCGGTCCATCACCAGCGCCGACAGACAAAGCGCCAAAAGACTGCGCTCGATCGCATGGCGACCTCGTTCGCGGGCGACGGTCACTGCCAGCAGCAGAATTGCCGTGGTTCCCGCCACCGACAGGATCAGATAACCGGAATTGACCAGCTTGAACAGCCAGAACAGCAAACGGTCCTGATTGAAGTGCAGGATCAGGAATGCCAGCAAGAACATGCCCTGCAGGATAGGCCAGGCCATCAGGATGCGACGAATGAGCCGCGGCGGCCAGCGCACTTCGTACAGGACAAACACGGCAATCGCTACGGCAATCGCGAGATTGAGCGCGGTCCAGACCATCACGAATCCGAACAGGCTCAGCTCGACCGGCGGGCTGTAGGTCAGGAATCCCGTTGCTACGGCACAACTTCCAAGCAACAACATCAACGCACGAATGCGTGGTTTGTCTTCGTCTGGCCAATTCACGGCAAAACACAGCAAGAGGGTGAAAGACAGAATGCCAACGCTGATCATGGCCAGATCGGTGAGCAGCACATTCCGCAAACGGAACACGTCGGCCAACGTCTCGGCGGGACCGATCGCGAACTCCGAAAGTGCCACGGCAAGGCCTTCGGTTTTCTTGTCGATTTCGAGCTGGTTGCGCCCCTCTTTCAACGCACGACTCGGCAGCGGAAAATAGGCCGGTTCGGATGTCAGCAAACCTGCCAACCTGGGCAAGGGGTCGGCCGACTGGATCACCACGCCATTCAAACGGATCTCGCTGATCTCTTCGCGAATGGCAAGATACAGAGCCTGCGCTTCGTGTGGACTGGCGAGGTCGAATTCAACCTCGAATCGAATGCGTTTGGCGTCGTCCGGTACATTGACGACATAACCGTCCAGGCCATCCTTCAGAGATCGGCCAACCTCACCCGTCAGGGCCTGACCTTCGGCGTCCAACAATCGATAGCGCACATCCGGACGATCATCAATCGCTGTCGGTCGTGCGGCGCGCTCGGTGACGTGTACGAGGATCCAGAACAGGAGCTGCCAGCCCACCAACAGCAGCAAGGCAAGCCAGAGCCACTGCCGAGGACCGCCATTACGTTCCGCCCACCACGCACGCACCATGTTCCATCCCGACCGCCAACGGCATCCAGCGTAGCGGGAGCCGGCATGGGACTGCAATTCGTGGACATCGCTCGAACGGTTGGCGGAGCCGGGGCAAGTCAATGTACGGTGCGACCGGGCGATCGACACTGAGTGACGTTCTGATCGGGAGATTTCACCGGAAATGCGTTGACGCTGCCGGATGCACCTGAGCACAATCGGCATGGGGCAACAATCACGGGGCGGCGGCCGAGCCACAGGCTTGGTGCCAACTCATCATGAACTCGGCCGTCAACGCCATAGAGAGGGGAACGCATGAAAGCATCGGATCTGTTCATCAAGGCGCTGGAGGCCGAAGGCTGCCAGTACATCTTCGGTATTCCCGGCGAAGAGAACCTGGACCTGCTGGAATCGTTGCGCACCTCGTCGATCAAGCTGATCCTGACGCGCCACGAACAGGGTGCCGGCTTCATGGCCGCCACGTACGGGCGCCTGACCGGCAAGACCGGCGTGTGCCTGGCCACCCTCGGCCCAGGTGCCACGAACTTCGTCACCTGCGCCGCGTACGCCCAGCTCGGCGCCATGCCGATGATGATGATCACCGGCCAGAAGCCGGTGAAGCTATCGAAACAGGGCCACTTCCAGATCGTCGATATCGTCTCGATGATGCAGCCTTTGACCAAGTACACCAAACAGATCGTGTCGGCCGACAACATTCCCGCGCGCGTCCGCGAAGCATATCGCCGCGCCGAGGAAGAACGTCCTGGTGCGGTGCACCTGGAACTGCCGGAAGACATCGCGCACGAACAAACCGATTCGATCGTCATTCCGGCCAGCTTCCATCGCCGACCGATCGCCGATGACAAGGCCATCCAGAAGGCCGCCGAAGCCATTCGCAATGCCAAACGGCCGATCCTGATGGTCGGCGCCGGCGCCAATCGCAAAACCTCGTCGAAGATGCTGCGCGCCTTCATCGAGCACACCGGCATTCCCTTCTTCACGACACAGATGGGCAAGGGTGTCGTCGACGAGATGCATCCGCTTTGGCTCGGCAATGCAGCCTTGTCCGACGGCGACTTCGTGCATCGTGCGATCGAACATGCCGACTGCATCATCAACGTTGGCCATGACGTGATTGAAAAGCCGCCGTTCTTCATGCGCAAGGGTCTGCGCACGGTCATCCATATCAACTACATCGGGGCCGAAGTCGACACTGTGTACTTCCCGCAGATCGAGGTCACCGGGGATGTTGCCAATGCGGTCTGGCGTCTTGGCGAGTCGATTTCGCCGCAGCCTCATTGGGACTTCAGCTACTTCGACAATGTCCGCACGCACTTGCTGGAACACTTGTCGCGTAATGCCGACGACGAC
>JBEIPT010000517.1:0-2450 GCA_040376895.1 Lysobacteraceae bacterium
CTGCCTACTATTGGATTTGTGCAACACTTTCCATGTTGCTGTTATTTGCCTGTGTTTTTTGGAGGGAATCGAAGGTAGTCGCGTGACGTGGAACATCAGCGGCTTGCTCGGGTAGTAGCGCGTTTGTCCCAGAGCGATGGCCAGTGTCTCGTCGATCCGCCGGGTCACCTTCGCGGAGAATCCGGACTTGATGGGATTCACTTTTGTCAGCAGGACGTCGGCCAGTTGCCGCCGATCAGCCATGACCAGATTCCTGGCGTATTGCAGACGCCCCTGTAATTCCGGCAGCCTCGCGACCTGCTCGGGCATTACCGCCAAAGCCTGGCTCGATGACAACGCTGCGTTTCGAATCTCGCCGAGCGCTTCGTAAATGTCGGCCTGTTCCAGATAGGCCGCAAAGGCTGAAGGATCCAGCTTGACGGCACGATTCAGTGCGTCGAGTGTCGGACGAAGTTGTCCTTTCAGCTTCAAGACTCGCGCCCGATTGGCATGCGCCAGCGCCGAAGCCGGTTGACCGACGCATGCGCGTTCAAAGTGCTGCAGGGCTTCGTCGGGCGCCTGCCGCTGCATGGCCATCTGACCGAAAAAATTGTGTGCAAAGCTGTTGTCCGGTGCCAACGCCAGGACGGCTTCGAAGTGTTTGGCGGCGACAGCAAACTGGCCTTGGCGGGCAGCGCGGTCAGCTTCGACCAGATGTTGTTGCAGGCTCATGAACGGCACTCGGAAAGAGGTGGGCAGGAATGGGGGCAGGCCGGATCACGGCCGAGGCGGATACTTCGGAAATCCATACGGAGGGCATCGACACACAAGAGTTTGCCGAGCAGGGGTTCATCGAGGCCAAGCAACCATTTGAGTGCTTCGGTTGCCTGGAGGCTGCCGATCAAACCCGGCAGCGCGCCCAGCACGCCCGCTTCGGCACAATTGGGTGCTTCGCCCGGGGCTGGCGGTTCGGGGAACAGACAGCGATAACAGGGTTGGTCGGCTCCCAGGTGCGGCGCAAACATCGATACTTGGCCGGCAAATGCCTGAACAGCCCCGTAAATCCAGGGGATGCCCAGGCGCATGGCGGTGTCATTGACCAGATAGCGGGTTTCAAAATTGTCGGCGCCATCAATGATGAGGTCGGCACCACGAAGGAGTTCCTCGGCATTGGCCGCGACCAGTCGTTCGGCACGGGCATGGACGGTGATGTCCGGGTTCAGCGCCAGCAAGGTTTGGCGCGCCGATTCGACTTTCAGAGAGCCGACCCGCTCGTCGGTATGAAGGATCTGGCGCTGCAGATTGCTGCGGTCAATCCGGTCCTGGTCGATCAAGGTGATCGTGCCCACACCGGCCGCGGCCAGATAGAACGCGACCGGTGAACCCAAGCCACCAGCGCCGATCAGCGTGACGCGCGCACGCGACAGGCGTTCCTGACCCGCGCGGCCCACCTGCGGCAGCATGTGGTGGCGCAGATAACGTTCGTCGCTGGCAGGGATCACGCAAGCCATCGCGGTCAATGGCAAACCGGCAGCGCGCCATGAAACAACGCCGCCTTCGAGCACCGTCACCTGTTCGAATCCGGGCAGTGCCAGCAGTCGATCGCAGCGTTTGCCGCTGGCGCAAATCAACAACGGCGGGAGCACGGCACTGTCTTCGATGGCGGTCCGGATGGCCGATTCGCCGAGACTCAAAGGCACATTCACGCTGCCGGCGATCACACCGTCGGAACATTCGGCCGGTTCGCGGATATCGATCAATGCCCAGGCTGCGGCATTCCGGTTCAGGTCATCGATGGAGATGCGACGTTCGGCAGGCATGGGGCAGGCAGGCTCAGGATCGCTCATGATAACCGCGCCCAGCCGGCTTTTTCAGGAGTCTGATCGATCAGAAAATGCGACGGTAGGGCAGAACCGGCACCAGGTCGCCGGCAGCCCATTCGTGGCGATCGGCCGCGAGTGTCAGCAAGGCATTGGATTCGACGACGCTGCGCATGGCGCCAGACGACTCGTTGGTATGGGGTGCGGCCACAACTCGACCAGTGTGATCGACGGCGATGCTGCCACGGCGCCATTCCAGCCGACCATGCGATTTGGTGATCGGCAGCGTCAATTGCGCGAGCAGCGGCTGCGGTTCCGGTTGGCGCAACCACATCCGCATCAGCGGCGCGACGAACCCGTGCAGGCTGGCAAACACCGACACCGGATTTCCGGGCAGACCGAGCGCGATACTTTGCCCCAAACGTGCCGCGAGTACAGGCATGCCGGGCTTCACTGCCACCCGCCAGAACACGAGCTGGCCCAACTCGTTCAGGACAGCCGGGGTGTGGTCAACTGGTCCGACCGATGCCCCGCCGGTGATCAGGACCAGGTCATGGTTTGCCGTGGCCGCGGCGACGGTTTCGCGCAGCAGCGTCTGGTCATCGCGAAGCGGTCCGATACTGTGGATCGAGATACCCCGTTCGGCGAACC
>JBEIPT010000411.1:0-3453 GCA_040376895.1 Lysobacteraceae bacterium
GTGAACACCCAGTAGTTGCCGGTGATCAGCATGTACTGCCGGATATCGGCGGAAAGACCCGTGGTCATGGCGTCAGTCTGCGGTACGGCCAACCAGGTCGACGAGTTCGGCGGTACGGTTCACGTAGCCCCATTCGTTGTCGTACCAGGCGTAGATCTTCACTTGGGTTTGGTTCACGACCCGTGTTGACAGGGCGTCGACAATGCTCGACCGCGGGTCGTGCAGAAAATCGATCGACACCAATGGTCTGGTTTCGAATCCCAGGATGCCTTTCAGTGCGCCTTCAGCAGCATCTTGAAGGACCCGGTTCACTTCTTCGACTGTAGTGGGCCGTTCGACCTCGAACACGCAGTCGGTCAGTGACGCGTTGGTCAGCGGCACCCGCACGGCATGGCCATCGAGTCGACCCTTCAGTTCAGGGAAAATCTCGGCGATTGCCGTGGCTGAACCGGTCGAAGTCGGAATCAGGCTGCTGCCGCAGGATCGCGCGCGGCGGAGATCCTTGTGCGGCGCATCGACAATGACTTGTGTGTTGGTCAGACTGTGGATGGTGGTCAGGCTGCCATGGCGGATGCCGATGTGTTCGTGAATGACTTTCACGACCGGCGCCAGGCAATTGGTGGTGCACGAGGCAGCCGAGACGATGCGATGTTTGGCTGGGTCGAACCGGTCGTGGTTGACGCCGACCACGATGTCCAGGGCGCCCGCCGATTTGACCGGCGCCGTCACCACGACCCGCCGCACACCCTGATCCAGATAGGGCTGCAGCACATCGGGTTTGCGGAACTTGCCGGAGGCTTCGATGACCACCGCACAATCGGACCAATCGGTTGCAGCGATGTCCTTGTTCCGTGTGACCGGTATCCTCACATCGCCGATCAGCAGCGCATCGCCGTCGGCGCGCGCCTCGTGATGCCAACGACCGTGCACTGAATCAAAGTTGAGCAGGTGCGCGAACGTCGCAGCGTCGCCTTGCGGATCGTTGATCCGCACAAATCGGAATCCGTGCCGATCCCAGGCAGCGCGCAAGGTCAGTCGACCCATTCGGCCGAATCCATTGATGCCAATGTTCAGTGTCATGAAACGTTCCTGTGAGTCAGGCGCAGGCCTTGCATGAAGGGAGAGTGTCTTCGGTGGTGCAGGGTGTTGCGGTCGCGTCGACACAGAGGCCGGGTTGACCACCGCAGCAGTCGTCAGTCAGGTATCCGATCAGGTCGAACATCACCGTGACGTTGGCGCGATAGCGGATGAATCGGCTATTCGGCGTGGCGGTGACCAGGCCCGCATGCGTCAATGCCTTCAGGTGGAACGACAAGGTGCTGGCAGGCAAGCCGAGGCTTGCGGCGATGTCCCCGGCGTTCATGCCGTTCGGCTCCTGTTTCACCAGGAGGCGAAACACATCCAGCCGGGCACCGGAGGCGAGCGATTCGAACAGTCGGGCGGCCGTTTCGCGTTCCATGGTTTTATGATTCCAGAAGTATGGAAATGATAGATAGCCTGTTTGCCAGTGTCAAATCGAAGGTCTTGCCTCAATCACCGGACGGGAGGACCATCTCGAGATGGTTGCAGCCCCCTGTCTGGTAAAAATTCGGCGAAAACGGGCTCACATGACTTGCCGTTTCAGTGGACCATGACCGTTGCCGGCGCTGAAGGATCATGGCTGATTGAGTTCCCGGGTTCCGACGTGGCACCGATCGATGTGGTCGGTGGCAAAGGGCATTCGCTGATGCAACTCGCGGCCGGTGGATTCAGGGTCCCCGCTGGTTTGATCCTGTCGCGGCATTTTTTCCGACCTTGGCTGGATCAGATCAAGCGCAGCACCATCTGGACAGAGTTGAACAGTGCGACTCCGGGGCAATGGCCGGGAATTTGCCTGGCGCTGAAACGACTGGCGCTCGAGCTGCCGATGAATACCGCGCAAGGCATTGAACTCGGTCGGGTGCAATCCATTCTGTCCAGTCGCCGTGGTTCCGGTTTGTTCGCAGTTCGGTCTTCGTCACCACAGGAGGACCTGCTTGGGGTGTCATTCGCCGGCGGATATGAAACCCGCCTGGGCGTCACATTGGATGGCATCGAGGATGCGGTTCGCGCGTGTTTTGCCTCGATGTTCGACGAGCGCGTGCTGGCCTACAAGGCGGCGCGAGGATTGGATCGCCAACAGGCGGACATGGCCGTGGTGATTCAGGATCAAATCGACAGTGAAGTTGCCGGCGTGGCGTTTTCCCTGAATCCCCTGACGAATGACGCGGATGAAGCGGTGATCGACGCGAGTTGGGGGCAGGGCGAATCGGTGGTATCCGGGTCGGTAACCCCCGACCACTGGTTGCTCGACAAACCGAACCGCCGCGTCATCGCCACCGAACTCGGTGACAAACGCACCAGTCGATGGCTGAAGCCGAATGGCGGACTGATCGAACGAAGTGGTTATCGAACAACTGAAGCGTGCCTCACGGATCATCAGTTGCATGAATTGCTTGATCTCATTTGCCGAGTCGAGACTTGGTACCAACATCCTGTCGATATCGAATGGGCGATGGCCGATGGCAACATCCATGTTCTGCAGGCGCGTCCGGTTACGGCGTTCGTGCCGGTTCCGATAGCCCTTCAGACCAAACCGGGCGAGCGACGACGGTTGTACCTTGACGTGGCGCTGTCCAGCGGATTCACGATCAATGCGCCGATCTCGACGATGGGCCTCGATGTGTTTCGGCGGATGGGCAATGATCTGGCCCGGATCGCGCTGGGTGCGGGCGGCAAGCTGCCGGATCGTCCAGACACATTGTTGAGCTTTGACGACAATCGGATGTATCTGGACCTTTCCAATGCGCTGTGGCTGGGTGGCCCTCGGCTGCTCGCCGAGAAGATGCGGGTTGCGGATGCGTCGGTGGCAGATGCCCTGCTGGATCTGGCACCGGGAGCCTACCGTTCGGCGAAACGGCCTGCCTGGGCGTCGATGCGGCATCTGTGGCGTGTGCCGCTCATTTGGTGGCGATTGCGCCGCTTGATTGGTCATACCCTGCTGCCGTTCGTAGCGCCGGACACGGTCCATCGACGAATGCGGGCGCAGATGTCGGTACTCGAGGACGATCTGATGTCCGAGGTCGATTCGAGTTTGGACTTGGACAAATTCTGGGCGGAGTACGTGACCCTCCGGTTGCGGACGGTGATGGAAGTGTCTATGGCCGCCGTTGGTCCCGGTGTAATGGCTGTCGCCGCATTCAAGCGGTTCGCCACAGCGGTCACCGGTCAGGACACAGCACGATCTGATTCTCTGGATCGAGGTTTCGAAGGCAACGTCGTGGTCGCGATGGGCATTGCCATGCACGAACTTGCGGACCACCTTGATACGACACAAGCTGCTGATGTGGAAAAGCTTGCTGAACAACTGCATGCTGGCAAGGGCTCGCCGGCATTTCGCGAATGCTGGTCGCGCTTCTTGTCCCGATTCGGAAA
>JBEIPT010000121.1:0-9505 GCA_040376895.1 Lysobacteraceae bacterium
CCGAGATCGCGCCGGAGAACAACTTGACGATTGATGCCGAGCCTTCGGCCAGCCCTTCGATCAGGCCCAGCATCAGCATGCTCACGCCCAATGTTCCGACAAGCAACAAAGGCAGCAGTGCATGGACCAATTCCGACGACACATCGGTCAGCAGGCTGACAAAACCGAGCGCCCAGACTTGCGGCGGCAGGCGCACACGCGCAGACTCCGAATTGCCAGCGGGATCACTCATGGCTTGTGTTCCTCACTGAGGTACGCGGTCGACTGCATTTCGATCAAGCGGCTGATCGTGCGCTGAAATTCATGCTGGTGGCGGTCGCCCGTGTACAACTGCATTGGCTCGACTGCTGCCGACAGCAACACGTTCACGCGACGGTCGTAGAACTCGTCGATCAAGTGAATGAATCGTTTGGCCGCGTCTTCGTCGGCTTGTCGGTTGCCGAACCGGGGCACGTTGCTGATCAATATCGTGTTGAAGCTTCGCGCCAGTTCGATGTAGTCGGCGACCGCGCGCGGACCTTCGCACAGCGCGGCAAATTCGAACCACGCGATGCCGTCGCCCCGTCGTTTCAGCGGAATCGGCCGATCGTTCACGACCATGTCGGCCTCCGGCCGTTCGGAGCCCGGATTCACGCGGACGAACGCCTCGTTGAGCTTCCGTTCCGCGTCGACATCGTTCGGACACAGATACACCTTCTCCTGAGTCAGCGCGCGCAGGCGATAGTCGGTCGCGCTCACCAGTTCATGGACGTTGCAATGTCGTTCGATCAGCGCGATCGCCGGACGGAACCGGTCTCGCTGCAGACCATGTTCGTACAGCCGATGCGGCGGCAGGTTCGATGTGGTGACAAGCGTCGCGCCGGCTTCGAACAGATGCTTCAGGAACTCGCCCAGGATCATGGCGTCGCCGATGTCACTGACGACGAACTCATCAAGGCAGAACAGATCGATCTCGCTGGCGTAACGACGTGCGATGGTCGCCAGCGGATCACGCTCGCCGGCCCGTTCGCGCAATTCGGCATGGATACGACCCATGAAGCGGTGAAAATGCAGACGCAGCTTGCGCGTGCCAGGCAGCGCATCGTGCAGCAGATCGACCAGAAACGTCTTGCCTCGACCGACACCGCCCCAGACGTAGAGTCCGCGTACCGGCACCGGTCCGCGCAGTCGATCGAGCCAGCGGGATACCAGACCCTGCTGACCGGAGGACTTAAGGTCCGCGAACAGGCGATCCAGTTGCGCCACGACCTGTAGTTGCGCCGGATCCTCCGACCATGCTCCGGTGTCTATACCCTGTCGATACCGCTCGCTGGGTGTCATCGCCACCAATCGGCTTCCTGCACGTGCGTCTGCACCACATCCCGCAGGGCATTCAACTGGCCGTGGAAAAAATGCGAGCAGCCTTCGAATCGATGCAGGCGCGGGGCCGGATCCAGATGCTCGACCCATTCATAGACAGCAGCTGGTGACACGACTTCATCGGCGTCCGGTTGCAGTACTGACCAGGCGCAATGCGGATGCCGGAACTTCGAGAAGTCCCAGCGACCCACCGGGGGCGCAATCGACAGCAATTGTGCCGGCGCCACCTCGACCGCAAGATGGGCCGAGACAAACGCACCGAACGAAAAACCGGCCAGCATGAGGGGCAAACCGGGTGACTGTGAACGCAGGTAGTCGATGGCGGCGCGTGTGTCGTCCTGTTCGCCGATACCGTGATCATGTGTGCCGGCGCTGTGGCCCACACCTCGGAAATTGAAGCGCAGGCAGCGGATACCCAGTTCGACCAGCGCCCGTTCGGTACTGGTCACCACCTTGTTCGTCATGGTGCCGCCGGCCAAAGGATGCGGATGGCAGATCACGGCGATCGCGCGCGGCGCGTCCGGCCCGGACACGGCAATTTCCAGATCGCCGGCCGGACCGGTGATTCGCTGGGTGCTCATGCGCCGACCTGACGGACGAAGCTGTGCTGCTCGGGAATAGGCCAGGCTTCGCGGTTTGCAACTTCCGCAATCCGTCTGTTGCCCTCGAAGAACACCTGCCAGTAATGCTCATTCGCACAGTACGGGCGGACGGCCAACAAAGTGCCATTGGCGTTGAAGCCGAGAATCTCCACTTGCGGCGCCGGCTCGGTGGCGACATGCGGCACGGTCGCGATGGCAGCGCGCAGGAGCTCGATGGCCTGAACCGCATCGACCTGATGGGCTAGCTGGCAGCTCAGGTCGACACGGCGAGTCGGGTGCACGCTGTAGTTGAAGATGTTGTCGCTGAAGATCTTGTTGTTGCCGATGCTGACGCGAACACCGTCGCCGGTTTCCAGCATGCAGCCGAACAGCCCGATCTCGCGCACCACGCCACTCACGCCGGCCACCATGATGGCATCGCCAACCTTGAATGGTCGCAACACGACCAGAAACACACCCGCTGCAAAATTGGCCAGAAGCCCGGCCCAGGCCGCACCGATGGCCACACCGGCTGCAGCCAGAAGGGCAGCAAAACTGGTGGTCTCGAAGCCGACCATGCCGAGGATGATCAATACCAACGCAATGCGCAGCATGACCCGCAGGAACGAGCCGAGATAACGCGTCAGCGTCGGCTCCATCTGCTTTGTCTTCATGGCGCGTTCGGCGCCGGCGATCACCGCTCGGATGATGAAGCCGCCGACGAACCAGATCGCCAGCGCAGCCAGCAGCTTCAGGCCGAGTGGGATCAGATAGGTGTTGACGACGAGGTCGAATTTGCTGAGATCAACGTTCATGCTGGACCGATTCGATATTCAGGTCGCAAATGGTAGCAAGCAAGACTGCGGCTCAGGCCTTCGCGAACAGCATCGGCACCGATGACTGGAGGGCTCTTGCCGCGGCATGGACACTGGCACCGAAAGGGATTTCTGCCAGGCGCGGGCAATCCATCTCTTCGTCGAGCGACGCGATCACCCGGTCGGGCACCAGGCAATCCCGATCCACGCGGTTGGCGATCCAGCCCAACAAGGGCAAACCGTCGGCAACAATTGCCCGTTCGCTGAGAATGGCGTGGTTGATGCAGCCAAGCCGGATGCCGACAACCAGCACTACCGGCAATCGCAAGGCCCGCACGAGATCGGCCTGCATCAAATGATCGGACAGCGGCACACACCAGCCACCCACGCCCTCGACCAGAACGGCGCTCGCACCGAACCGCAATGCCTCATAAGCGGCACGGATCGGTGCGAGTTCGATCGTTCGCCCCAGATCTGCGGCTGCCAGTTGCGGCGCAATTGGGGCCGGATACACACACGGGTTGATCAGTGCGTAGTCCGGTTGTGGTGTGGCGGACCATTGCCGAAGCGCTTCGGCATCCTCATTGCGCCATTCACCCTCGGTGTTCCGCTCCGCTCCGCTGGCAATCGGTTTCATGCCGACCGGCCGGAGACCGGCTTGTCTGGCCGCGAGCAACAAGCCGCAACTCACGAGGGTTTTGCCAACGCCGGTATCGGTGCCGGTAACAAACAGGCCGGGGGTTGTGCTCATGAACGCTCCAGAGCAAGGAATTGCCGTGTCGTCGTTGCGACATCATTCGATTGCCACAAGCAGCCCAACACGGCGACCGCATCGGCGCCTCCGGCATACACGGCAGCCGCGTTCCCGGGTGTGATTCCGCCAATGGCCACGATCGGCAGC
The DNA here is from genome assembly GCA_040376895.1 of Lysobacteraceae bacterium. Taxonomy (GTDB): domain Bacteria; phylum Pseudomonadota; class Gammaproteobacteria; order Xanthomonadales; family Ahniellaceae; genus Ahniella. The sequence continues at coordinate 3,657 of JBEIPT010000121.1, forward strand.
CCGAAACCACGGGCGACGGACAGTGTTTCAAGTGGACAGGTCCGCGCCAATGGCTTTGTGCCGGATGTGAAGACCGCACCGAATGCGAGGTAACTTGCCCCGGCTTCGGCGGCCGAGCGGGCGCGCGCCAGATCGTTGTAGCAGGATGCGCCGATGATGGCGTCCGGCCCCAATATGGCGCGGGCGGCAGCCAGATCGCCGTCTTCTTCGCCCAGGTGGACTCCGGAAGCACCCACGGCTGCGGCAAGCGCCACGTCGTCGTTGATCAGCAGGTTGGCGTTGGCCTCCCGGCAGTACCGAGCCAGCAGGCTGGCCTGCCGGAGGCGTCGGGCCGGATCCCTTGATTTGTCCCGGTATTGGAGCCACTTCAGCCCTGCACCCAGCGCTTGGCGCACGACCGCACCCAGGCGGGCATCCTCTGCGCCGTCCTCGGTCAATAGATACAAACCTTTCACATTTGTGCGGGGCATGGGTGTTCGACTTAACGCAGGCAATGCCAGAATATCGGTCTTGCCCCCTGTTCAGGAACTGAATTCGTGTCCGATGCCTCTGCCTTCAAATCATACGTCTGCGTAGTCTGTGGTTTCGTTTACGACGAAGCTCGAGGTCTGCCTGAAGACGGCATCGCGCCTGGCACCCGCTTCGAAGACATTCCCGATACGTGGTCCTGCCCGGATTGTGGCGTCAGCAAAGCCGATTTCGAGTTGATCGCTGCATGAGCAAGTTTCCCGATCCCAATGCCCGATTGCCCCGGCTGTTCGTGCGCTCCGACGAGCGCCGCGGCTTGCGCATGCCGGTATGGGTGTGGGTCTTCCTGGGTTTTGCCCTGCTCGCCGGCACCTGGTGGTGGTCGGCGGATTTTGCCGCGCCGCACATGGCTGCCATGCAGTCGGACTTGAGTGCCGCGCGCAAGGAAATCAAGAAGCTCAAGACCGAACTCGAAAAGGCGGAACAGCAGCTGTCGATCTCGCAGCGGGGTGATCAGGTGTCTTCAGCGGCGAACGATACGCTGAAAGACACGCTGCGCGAACGCGAAGAGGAAGTTGCGGCGCTGCAGGCCGACCTGGCGTTCTTCCAGCGTCTTGTCGGTGGGCGCGAAACCAAGAAAGGCCTGCGAATCCAGGGCCTGGTGTTGCGGCCGATCGAAGGGTCGCGCGGGTTTGCGTTCCGCTCGACTTTGACTCAGACGCTGCGCCGCGGTGAAACCACCCGAGGCAAGCTGAGAGTCCGTCTGGAAGGAATCCAGGACAACAAGATGTCGACGCTCGAACTGTCGGCCCTGCCGGACCACAGCCCGGAAGGCGACACTTTGCCGTTCACTTTCAAATATTTCGAAGCGCTTGATGGCAGTTTTGTATTGCCCGAACGTTTCAGTCCGAATCGTGTCTTCCTCAGTGCCGAGTCCGAACAGGGCGAACGCGCGGAAGAATCCTTCAGTTGGCAACAGGCCTTGGCCGCCGGAGAGCCCGAACATGTTTGGCAGTGACAAGAAATCCTCAAGTGCTGCAATGCCCGGTGGCATCACCCTGATTTCCGAACAGACGACCTTCAAGGGCGATCTGCGCTTCACCGGTGGCCAGGTGCGCATCGAAGGGCGTGTGGTCGGCAGTGTTGTTGCTGAATCGGGCGCGGGCGCCAGTATCGAAATCTGCACCAAAGGTTCCGTCGAGGGTGAAGTGCATGGCCCGATGATCGTCATCGATGGGCAGGTGCACGGAAACATTGTCTCGACCGAACGGGTCAGCCTGCTGTCGAAGGCGCGGATCCACGGCAATCTTTACTACAAGGTGCTCGAGATGGCCGCGGGTGCTCAGGTCAACGGCCAGATCCGGCGCGTCGAGGAAGGCACGGTGATCGACGTCCGCGCCCAAACCCCTGCACCCGCGCTGGCCACGCCGGTTTCGGCGACCGCGTCGGTTGCCGAGCCGCTGCAGATCGAGTCCACGCAGGAACCGAAGTCGACAATGAAGGTCGAAAGCGGCAGCGAGTCGAATATTGCAGTCACTCCGGTCAAGGAAGGCCGTCACAAGCGCGACAAATGAATTCTTCAGAGGCTGCCATGAATCCTGCGACCGAATCCGTTGCACCGAGTTACCAACAGCACGACACCGCCCTCAATTTTACGGCGTCGGCGGCGCGCAAGGTGCGTGAGCTGATCGAAGAGGAAAAGAACCCGGCGCTCAAACTTCGGGTCTACATCCAGGGTGGTGGATGCTCCGGGTTCCAGTACGGGTTCGCATTCGAGGAAGAGCAGGCCGAGGATGATCTGGCCGTGGACCGGGACGGTGTCACGCTGCTGGTGGACCCATTGAGCCTGCAATACCTGATGGGCGCCGACATCGACTACACCGAGAACCTGAGTGGCGCCCAGTTCGTGATCCGCAACCCGAATGCCAAGACCACTTGTGGTTGCGGCTCGTCGTTTTCTGCCTGAGGTGCGCTTGGCGCCACGTTACGCTTTCGCCGAACTCAATCTGGATCGCGCCGCACATTGGCGGCAGGATGCCAGTGGCTTGCTCGGCCTGTTCGAATCGCGCGGCGCGTTGACGCTGCTGCTGACGGAAAGCGGACGAGTGCTTGTTGCGCGGCAGGAACCCCGGTTGCTGAGTTTGCCGGTCATGCTGTTGCGTGATCATTTTCTGTTCGACCAGTTCAGTTTCCTCGGTACCGACGCAGCCGATGCGCCCTGGTTTGCGCTGTCGCTATCGGTCGAACAGGAACAACATTGGCAGGCGCAGTTCGATGCCGAAGCGTTGGACCTGCGCAGTGCCGCCAGTCTGTTGCCAGCGGGAGACGCCGGTGCTGCGGCGTATGCGCGGGCGCTGCTGCACTGGCAACGGAACGCACGATTCTGTGCCCGGTGCGGAACCAACACCGTCCTGTCGGCCAGCGGTCACCGTGCCTTGTGCGCCAATCCGGCATGCGCAGCCGAATGGTTTCCGCGCACCGATTCCGCGGTCATCAGCATTGTCCACGACGGTGAGCGATGTTTGCTTGGCCGTCAGCCCGGTTGGCCGGAGCGACGTTACTCCACGCTCGCTGGATTTCTGGAGCCAGGTGAATCGCTGGAGCAAGCCGTGCGTCGTGAAGTGTTCGAAGAGGTGGGCGTTCGTGTCGGCGCATGCCACTACTTCGCATCACAGCCTTGGCCCTTTCCGGCATCGATCATGGTTGGCTTCATTGCCGAAGCCGAACACCAGCCGATCCGCCTGTCCGACGAGATTGTCGAAGCGGGTTGGTTCACGGCCGTCGAACTCGAAACGAAAGTCGCTTCCGGCGATCTCATTCTCTCGCCGAGGCTCTCCATTTCGCGTGCCCTCATCGAGCACTGGTGCCTGCAACAACTGGGTCGCGAGGCCCGGCTTGATTCGCCGGCGAGAAGTTGATCGTTATCCCTGCATCGATTGCGGATCGTTTCGTCGGGCGATCCTTGCCGCTTCCGGATGTGTGCAGTCGGGCTTTCAGGCCTTGTGAAGGCGAAGGGCTGATCTTTGACTCACCAGCAGGTGCTTGCTGCCGGGTGCGGGCCGAGTGCCGTTTGGACATGGCGATCCCTTAGACTGCCAACCCATGCGATATCAATTTGGCGGGTTCGAACTGGATACCAACCGGGAGCTGCTGACAGGCCCCGATGGGCCGGTCGCATTGCGGCCCGGCACGTTCCGGATGCTCCGGCATTTGATCGAACGGGCCCCGGCACTGGTGACTCGTGATGAATTGATGGATGCCCTGTGGGGCCACCACGCGCTCTCGCCCAACGTGGTGCCCCAAACTGTCAGTGAGTTGCGCCAGGCTTTGGGCGACGACGCGCAGGAGCCTCGCTACATCGAGACTCGGCATCGGCGCGGCTATCGTTTTGTCGCGAAGGTGGAGCAATTGCCGGATGGGGTGGCCGAGGCGGCGGTTGATCGCGAGTTGAAGCCATCCGAATCGTCGGCGGTTGTTCCGAGCCCCCAACCGGCCGCATGGCCCTGGATCACCCAATTGCTTTGGCAGTTCGTACTGGTTGGTCTCGCTGTGCTGGGCTTGTTGGTTTTCTGGTTGCGTCCAGATCCTCCCGCCAGTGTCGGGACAGAGAGCCGCGCTGGCCCTGCCCTGAGCAGCGGGCGTCTGTGGCTTCAGTCCGAGAGCAGCGACGAAGTGCTCGATGCTTACCTGGACCTGCGCGTTCGCAGCAGCAGCGACTGGGTCCTCTGGCCGTTTGGATCAGGCGCGTCCGGAGCCGGCGTGAAGCCATGGCGACTTGTTATTGATGCGCAGGGTGCCTGGCAGTTGTGGGATGACACGAATCAGATGCGTAGCCTCGGCCAGTTGCCTGCGGCTGACTTGCCGTCCCGCGCGCAGGCATTGATGTCGTACATCGAGGTCGCTGCCGGACGCACAGGCTTGTCTGTAGCCCCCATCGGTTGGCCCAGCGACATTTCGGATCGCACCGCCCTGGCTGAAGCGGCGCAAGCGCAAACTCAAGGGCGCCTCACCGACGCGTTGGCTGCGTTCGAACGTGCCGATACGGACCAAGGCTGGCCTCGGTATTTTTACGCTCTGGCGTTGGCGGAGGCAGGATCAGGTTTTCGCGCCATGGGGGTGTTGGATCCCCTGAGAACATCAAAAGATCAAACGCTCGAACTTCTGGCGGAATTCCAGCACGCGCGACTATCGGGACGTCCAACCGAGGCCCTTGCGGCCCTGCGTGCATACACACTCCTCGTTCCCGAGGCAATCGGGCTTCGACTCGAGCTGCTGGATGCACAACTTGCTCAGGCGCAATGGACTGCCGCGACAGACAGCATGAATGGATTGGCGGCCCTGCTGGGTGATGCGGCGCCTGCCCTTGTCTGGCGACGCGCGCAATGGTTGTCGGTGATGGAACCGAGTGAGGCCGATCAGGCATTTCGTGACGCCATCTCCCTGGTCTCGTCCAACAACGAACCTGACCAGCTCGACCAAGCGCGTCATGCTTACCTTCGCTGGCTCTTGGCGCGGAACCATCTGGATCGTGCAGCCAAGGTGATCGACGACATGCCACCGGACCAGGTTGATACCTTGTTGTTCCGTGCGCGCCTGGCCCTGGCTCGTGGTGACATCGACAAGGCGCGTCAGGACTATCAGTCGGCCGAAGCCAAGGGACAACAACAAGGCCGTCTTGGTACTGCACGGCATGCACAACTCGGGCTGATTGAAGTGGCGCTCAGGGCAGGTGAGGCCCAGGTCGCGGCCGATCTGGCCAATCCGCTGATCAAGTGGGCTGAGGCTGAAGGTGATGATGCGTTGGTCCTGCAGGCACGGGATGTACTCGGTCGAGCCCACACCAGCCTCGGCGCATTTGATGCGGCACGCGAGCAGCTGAATCAGGCGATTGAGAGCGCACGCAACCAGGGTAATGCCAGGGCCGAGGCACTTGCACGCTACCACTTGGGCAATGTTTACGCTCAGGAACGCAGGCAGCCGGAAGAAGCGGAGCAAGCCTACCGACTGGCGGCTGATTCGTTCCGGCTGCTGCGCGAAGACCTTCTGGAAGTCAAAGCGCTTGCAAACCTCGCCTTGATGGCCGAGCGTCATGGACGTTTGCTGGACGCACGCGCCGCCTATCAGGTGGCACTGGCTCGCGTGCGTGAGCTTGAGGTGCCGCACGAGCTTGGCCGAATCGCGTTCAACGTCGGCGTCAATGAGCGGGAACTCGGTGATCTCGGCACTGCTGCAGCAAGGTTTGATGAGGCACTGGAAGCTTTCGAGCAGACTGGCATGGTCGAGGGTGTGCTGCGGGTGGCTGCCGCGCGTGCCGACCTGGCGGTGCAGCAAGGAGCAGTCGCGCGCGCGCGCACCGTGCTGGCGAACACCGAGCTGCGCCG
>JBEIPT010000266.1:0-5416 GCA_040376895.1 Lysobacteraceae bacterium
CCGTTGATGCTTGCCGCAGCGATGGGTGCCACCGACCTGGTCGATCAATTGTTGATGGCGGGTGCCGATACCACACGTTGCGACCGCTTTGGCAACACCGCATTACATGCACTGGCACTGCTTGCCTGGGATGCCTACGAAGCCGAGCCCGCGAAATCGCTGCTTGGCAAACTGATCGAGCGCGGCTGCCCGGTGAACGTGCGCAATGACGATGGCCAGAACGCATTGCTGTTGTTGCTCGGCGCGCGGTCACAAGCTGGCCAGCCCGTGCCCAACCGTCAATTGCTGAGCCTGGTCGAGATGATGCTGGCGCGCGGCGCCGATCTTGATTGCCAGGACCGACGCGGCATTTCCGTGCTGCATGCTGCAGCGATGCACGGCAGCATTGAACTCGTCGAGCGATTGCTGCAAGCAGGCGCCGACACGCGCCAGCGCGATACCCTCGGCCGCAGTGCCTATGACGTTGCCGTGTTGCTCGGCCTCGTCGATGTGGCACAAAGACTCAAGCGCGATTGATGGATACCGGCCCGCATGTCGCGCTTGCTACCGAGCGCCACCTGCGCGTCCGGGTTGGCGAGCGGATCGATGCCGATCTGAATGCCCAAGTCCACGAACTCGACGCCTGGCTGCAGTCGCTGGACCTTCCCGATCGGATCGCGCAATGGCCTGCCTACGCTGAATTGCTGATCGAGTTCCGTCCAGGCTCGGCCGCCGCGGCCTTGCCCCTCGTCCAGCACGCCGTCGCGAACTGGCTTGGCGAACGCTCCCAACCAGTTCATTCCGCATACGCCCCGCCCATCGAAATCCCCGTCTCCCTGTCGACGCTGGACGGCCCTGATCTGGCCGAGTGCGCTGCGCACTGCGGCTTGAGTCCCGAAGAGTGGCGCGACCGGTTTCTGGCCTCGTGCTTTCAGGTCGCGTTGATCGGGTTCCAGCCCGGATTTCCCTACCTCCTCGGGCTTGACCCGGCACTTGCCGTGCCGCGGCGCCAAACTCCTCGACGTGCTGTGCCGGCCGGTTCGGTAGCGGTCGCCGGGGTCCAGGCAGGCATTTACCCGGCCGAATCGCCGGGCGGCTGGCAATTGATCGGGCGGACGACGATCCGTTTGTTTGATCCATCGCGCAAGCCAGCATGCTGGCTACAACCGGGCCAGTCGGTCCGATTCGTGGCGGTGGTACCGTGAACCTGCTGATCGAACGCGCCGGCCTGTTGTGTTCGGTGCAAGCGCCACCCCGGATCGGCCTTGAACGGATTGGCGTGCCGCGCGGCGGGCCGATGGATCCCGTCGCCTGGCAGGCGCTCAACGTGCTGTTGGGTAATCCTCGTGACCATCCGGTGCTGGAATTGGCCGGAGGTCACTTGCGGATACAACTCGATGGTGATGCAACTGTCGCTGCGCTGGGGTTGGGTTATACCCTGACGGTCGATGGGCAATCACAACCCATCGGCCTCGGTGTGTCGGTTCGGTCGGGTCAACACGTCGCCCTGCGTGCGGCGCAGCCCATTGGTTTTGCCTATCTGGGTGTCGCCGGCGACTGGCAACTGCCGAAGGTGCTCGGTTCGGCCGGTACGGACCTGCGCAATGGCCTGGGCGGTATCGCTGGCCGGGTGTTGGGCGTCGGCGACCTCATCCACATTGATGCCGCAGCATCGAAGCCTCGGCAGACACGTGGCGTTCGCTGGCCCAATGAACCGGGCTCGTCCGATGCTTGGCGACTGATCGTTCACGAACCTGCTCTCGCGGCCCCACTGCTCAAGGGCCATTGCCGTATCGGGCGCGACAGCAATCGACAGGCTCTGTTGATGGATCCCGAGCACCCCGTCCGCCACGACCAGCAACAACGAATCTCCGCGCCACAGTGGCCAGGTGCCATCCAGGCACTGCCGGACGGCCGATTTGCGCTGCTCGGCCCCGAGGCCCAGACCGTCGGCGGTTATCCACTGGTCGCGAGCCTGATTGCGGCTGACTTGCCGAAGTTGGGCCGCGTTGGCGCTGACGCGATGTTGCGATTCGCCGCGGTTGAGCCAAGTGACGCCGCAAAACGATCCCGTGACCACGAACTTGCACTCGCGGCATGGCTGAAGCACATTGGCGCGGAGCTGGAGGCCACCCGATGAACCGGTTCGAAATCAATGCCGATCTGGGCGAACACGAAGATGGCGGCGTCATCGATGCCGAGCTGATGCCTTGGATCCAGCGCGCCAACGTCGCCTGCGGTGGCCATGCCGGGAGCGACACCAGCATGCGCCTCGCGCTGACCCTGGCGAAGCAACATCACGTGCTCGTTGGTGCCCACCCTTCGTATCCTGATCGCGAGGGCTTCGGGCGCAAGGAACTCGGTTTGCCGCTGAACGTGATCATCGATTCCGTCCGGGACCAGATTCTGCGACTGCTGCAAAGTGCCGCGGAACTCGGTGTTCGTGTTGACCACGTCAAACCGCATGGCGCGCTCTACAACCGCGCAGCAAAGGAACCTGCGCTTGCCGAAGCACTGGTGGCAGTCATCCAATCGATTGATCCGCAACTGGCCTTGTTGGGCCTGGCAGACAGCGCCATGGCCGAGGCCGCCCGCTCGGCCAAGCTTCGATTCATTGCCGAGGCGTTCATCGACCGGGCCTACGAACCGACCGGCCTGTTGCGCCCCCGTGGTTTACCCGGAGCAGTCCTGGATCTCGGGCAGGCGCGCGCCCAGGCCGAGTCGCTGCGCCGGGGCGAAGTCACCTGTGCCGACGGCAGTCGCCGAGTGCTGAGGGCGGAGTCATTCTGTGTCCACGGCGACGGCCGGGAAGCAGCCAGACTGCTGGCGTCACTGACCCCGGGTGCCGAAAACATTGACAACCCGGCAACGGGCAGATAGTTTACGCGGCCTTCCGGGGATTCCCGGTGGACCACTTGCCCAGGTGGCGGAATTGGTAGACGCACTAGTTTCAGGTACTAGCGGGTAACACCGTGGAGGTTCGAGTCCTCTTCTGGGCACCAGATACTGAAACAAAGAACCCGCCTTGTGCGGGTTTTTTGTTGCGTTCATTCTGGATGCGCGGACCTATTCGCGGACTTGGCGCCCGGACTCGACCCACTTCCAGACCACACCGTCTTCGCTATGGTCGATCGCGCCCACGTTCCGGAAACCCAGCTTGCGGAGAATCGACGTGGATGGGCCCTCCTCGGGGAGCGTATGCGCAATGAAACTTGCGCCCGCCTGCTCGGTCGCTTCTCGACACAGCCGCAAGAGTTCAGTGGCCATCCTTGTAGCCACACCGCGCCCCTCGCATCCGGGAAACGCGAAGTAGGCAATCTCCGCCTCACCTTCGACCAGCGGGCCCGCAAATCCGCAACTTCCGACGACCCGGCCGTCTTCAACGGCCAGATAACCGATCCACGGCTCCACATAACCCCGGCGTGCGTACAGCGAGATCGTCGCCTCGATGACCTGGGCAACAACTTCTGACGTGTCGTTCGCGGATACCGGCTGAACGGGGGCATTGCTGATGGGGACTAAAAGCATAAAGGCTCCAAATCAAAAAATGGACCAGCGCACTCACTCGAAGCCGTCACGGAATACCGTTGCACCGCTTGTGCCCACGGTCAATGCCGCGAACCATTCGTCAAAAGTGAGGTCGTTGAACACGGTGAGGTTCTGCAATCGCGTCAACTCCGCCTGAGCGGCCGCGCGCAGCGCCGGTGAGCCGCGATCTCGCCAGCCCTCGAACACTCGGCGAGCCTGGACGAGCATCTCCGGCGTCATGCGCACCTGACCACCCTGCCCGGCAACAAACGCTGCCAACCCCTGCCTGAAATCGGCGAGCGTGCGGATCCGTTGCGTCAGTTCGCGTGGATCCTTGAGGGTCAGCAGGACGATCTCGTTGCCGTGTTCCGCCCACAATCCAAGATAGTAACGGCCCGCGTCCGTGGTGTTGAAGCGCGTGCGCAAGGCAGGAAACAAGTCAGCACCGACGCCACTCGGCGCAGATGGCTCCGAGTTTCTCACCGGCACAATGCGACATTCATCCAGCGGCGTCTGGCCGGCATTCTCCTGACCCGGGCACTGGCAGGCAAAGCTCGATCCGAATCGTTGCACCGGCGGCAAAGGCAGGTAGACCTCCTGACCTTGGTCATCGGCCTCCGAACGGCGTCGCGCAAGATTGAGGCCTGGGGACGAACCCCCTTGCAACACGAACACCCGATCGCCCAACGCGGCATCCACCGATACCGCCGCACCCGTCGCTGGCGGCACGAAGCCAGTGAACTGCTGCATGCGCCAAGGCAGGACACTCGGAGAGAAACCGATTCGCCGCTGTGCGAAGTACAGATTGGAGCCAGGCACTGTCCCGCCATCTATCACGAATGCGACACGGGCGAGCTCCGGATTTTCATTCTTCAGGCCGAGATCCAATGCGACATAACTGGCCTGCGGTGCTACACCACGCAGCACTTCATCAACCATCTGCTGATCACGCTGGAAGCGATAACGAAGGCCAGTCTCGGTACCGCTTCGTACGCTGTAGGCCAATACCGGCAATCCGTTGAGATCCGTCGTCAATGCGTGCCGTTCTCCGGTGACGATATCCGGGCGGGACACGGTGGTTGAAACAGACCCACCATCGGGACGAATGTGACGCAGCCGAAGGTCACCGCTTCCGGCTGCGAAATGACTGACGTAGACATCACCGCTGGCAGGAACGACCGCGAGTCGCGCATGTGCCTGGGACAGATCGGACGACTGCGCATCGATCACCTCGATACCGCCCGGCTGCGGGCCATATCGCGTCAACAGGAGCTGATTGAAGCCGTCCAGATTGGCATGCACGATGTAACGCTGACCGGCATCGTCCACTGCAAGGCTCGGCTCGCGCCCCGAGCCTGCCGCGACGGTCGGGTCGACATAGGCCGACTGCCAATTGCCGGCGCCGATCCGTTCGATGGTCTGCAATCGTCGGTTACCGGTATGGAAAAACGCGATGATCAGCGTTGCCGAAGCAGCGTTGTCACCGGCGTGATACGCGAGCGACGCTTCGTTTGTTGGCGGCAGCAAATTGGTTGGCACATCCGTCACCACGAAGCCGTTGTCGGATTCCGACCACGTTGCCCATTGCAGCGCAGCAGCTCCGCGCAACAACAGCACGGGAGAGCCGTCGGAGTCGTTGACGCGCGACAACACCGGACCGGCCGAAGTGATGGCCTGCTGCTGCAGGGTCCAATGCGCACCCTGCACGTGCAGCATCGGGTCACGATGACCATCCAGATCCAAACTCAACAGATACCGGCGCGAATCGCGCAACAGAAGACCCTGAATCTTTCCGCCGATCTGTTGCTGCGATTCGAGCGGCGCGGAGAAACCCGACGCAGGCAAGCCCGTCAATTGCGATTCGCCAACGTTGTCGAAGGCCAGCCAGGCATCCAGTGATCCATTCTCC
>JBEIPT010000027.1:0-16338 GCA_040376895.1 Lysobacteraceae bacterium
CGTGACGTTGGGCCCGCGGGGGACCGTCGCCGATGGGAACACCACGGTCACCAGGATGTCGCAGGTGCCGTTCGGCGCCAGGGGAACCGCACAGGGCGATGTCCACGTCACCGTCGCCGGCGTCGTGCCAACACAGCCCGGCTGGCAATCGGCTGCGGGCGTCGATCCGTTGAACACGGTTCCCGGAGGTAACGTGTCGACGACAGGACCAATGGCGGTGAGGTTCAGAGCGCCGTTGTTGTTCGGCACGGCAATCCGCAGGCGATAGGTTTCCGGAAGATCCAGATTCGCCGGCGAGGTGGTCAAGGTTTTGGTCAGCGTGACCTGGGTCGTTGCCACGGCGGTGACTTGCACCGGCGGAGTCGTGAACGTGCCTGGCGGTGTTCCGAGGTTGATGCCGTCGGCAGTGTTGATTGCCAGCGTGCCGTTCGGCGTGGAGCCATTCGGGAATCGAACGTTGATGATCAGGTCACCCGAGTTGCCGGCTGGCAACGGGGTGATCATCACGAACTGGACGCGCGTGCGGCCGGTGCCGCCAAAGTTGTTCGTGACATTGATGGCCGCCACGTCCCCGGTGGGGCTGGCTGGCACGGTAGAGACGAATTGCACGCTGGCCGGCAGCAAGTCGACCACTTCGGCGTTGAGGCAAGGGCCGCTGGTGCTCGAGCAGTTGTAACTGAGGCGATATCCGAACGTGGCACCAACCTGCTTGGTATTGCCGGGATCCACCTGAATCGCCGACTTGGTCAATACCTGTGCCTGCGCTACGCCTGCCCAAACCAAACCCACGAGCACAAATGCCCTGAACCAATACAGCATGACCGTCTCCCAATGCCGGGCGAACGCCGACAGGCGGCAATCATGTCGCCATCGAAGGGGTCTGTGCGCACCTGTTGCGGAAGTTTTCAGAATATTGCCGAAAGGACCCCGGATTTAATCTGGCCGTTTCGGCATGCCCGCGGAAATGCGACCTCAAGCGCAAGACCATCATTGCTGGTTCTTTTTCCTGCGCGGGAGACCCGAAGGACACGCGCGACGACCCGCTATTCGCGCCAGACGGCCCCTCATCCGGTCCTGAGGACCACCTTCTCCCGATTCACGGGAGAAGGCTTGCCGCATGACTCAGAACCAATCCGCCTCGAACTTGAACGCACTGTCTTCGCCCTGTTCCAGCGCATCGAAGGCCACTTCGGCAGTCGGCAGTTCGCTGGCGAAAAACGCCTGTGCGGTGGCGATCTTGCTGGCGTAGAACGTGGCATCCGTGGCAGCACCATCCATGCGGCCGTGTTCGGCACGATGCGCCATGGTGAGCCACATCCAGCCGATGACGTTGTGACCGAACGCGTGCATGAAGTGTTCGGCATTGGCCAGCACCGGGCGCACTTCGCCGGCTGCCATTCGGGCACCCAGTTGCTGTGCCAGTCGCGCCAGACGATCGAAGTTCGTGCGGAGCGTTGCGCACATCGGCTTCAGATTGTCGTGCATGTCGGCCTTGGCAATCGTTTTCGCGACCCGGGTCATCAGGATCTTGAACGCTGCGCCTTGATGCATCATCAGTTTGCGACCGAGAAGGTCGAGCGCCTGAATGCCGTTTGTCCCTTCGTGAATGGGATTGATGCGATTGTCACGCCAGCATTGCTCGACCGGGTATTCGCGCGTGTAGCCATAACCGCCCAGAATCTGGATCGCCAGATCATTGGCGGTGAGGCACTGAGCGGAACTCCATGCTTTCACGACCGGCGTCAGCAGTTCGAGCAGAAGGTTGATTTCGGTTGCCGCATCACCCTCGGCCAGATGTTCTTCGTCAACCAGCTTGGAGGCGTACAACCCAAGTGCCAGCGATCCTTCCACCAGACACTTCTGCCGCAACAGCATCCGACGCACGTCGGCATGCTCGATCAGTGTCACCGGCGTGCTGGCAGGATCCTTCTGATCCGGATGTCTGCCCTGTCGACGTTCCTTCGCGTACTGCCGCGAATACAGGTATCCAACCAGACCATTCGCGATCGCGCCCATGCCGACCGCAATCCGCTCCTCGTTCATCATGTGGAACATGCAGGCGAGCCCCTGATTCGGCGCACCGACAAGTTCACCGTAACAGTCGTCCTGCTCACCGAACTTCAGGAAGGTGTTGACACTGCCCCGTTGACCGAGCTTGTGATTGAGTCCGGCCAGACGCACGTCGTTGCGCTCGCCGATCGAGCCGTCTTCATTCACGCGCCAGCGCGGCACGATGAACAGGCTGATGCCGCGAACACCCGCGGGCGCTCCCACGATTCGCGCCAGCACGAGGTGCACGATGTTCTCGCCCAGTTCGTGATCGCCAGCGGAGATCCACATCTTCGCGCCCTGCAGTTTGTATCGGCCATCCGGCATCAGTACTGCCGAAGTGCGGATATCGCCGAGTGAGCTGCCGGCTGCGGGCTCCGACAGACACATCGTTCCGTACCACCGTCCCTGCACGATCGGCGCCATGTAGCGGCGTTGCTGGTCAGCAGTGCCGTGCGCACGGAGCAGATTCGCGGCGGCGCGCGCAAGTGATGGATAGGCCACCGTGCCTGGGTTGGCGCCGGCGAACAACAAGTCACACGCCGATGCGATCACGAACGGCAACTGCATGCCGCCGTGCTCGAAGTCTTCCAGTGCCGCACAGAAACCGGCGTCGTTGTAGGCCGCAACGGCCTCACCGATTTCCGGAATCAACTGGACACGACCGTCGACCATCTGCGGTTCATTCGCATCCGACTTGCGGTTGTGCGGCAGGAACTTTTCGACCGCCAATCGATGAGCCAAATCAATCGCCGCATCGAACGTGGCGCGCTGGTGTTCCGCATAACGCGGTGCGGCACACAGGCCCTCGACCTTCAAGACTTCATGCAACAGAAAATCGAGCGTGCGGCGATCAATCAATGGGCTCATAGGTAGTGTTGTGCTCCGCGAATGGGGTGAGCAGAATTCTGAAGGATTTCGAGCCGAGGCAAGGCACGAGAAGGAGACTTTGGGAGGCGATGCATCCCTGCATCGCAAGGAACCTCTGAATCATTCAGAGGTTCCCTGGTGGACACTGCAGCGACGACGAGCAATGCCGGATCGGCTCGGAAGACGAGGAATTCATTCTTCTTGTTCGTGGCGCACAACACTTGTTCTCAATGCACGATATGCGGGACTTTGGCGGCATCCAGTACTGCCTCGATCGGCAACAAATGGTCGTCGACCAACTGCTGGAGTTCGGCTTCATGAGCAGCCAGTTCGGCCGCGAGTTCCTGAAGTCGATCCTTCATCCCCTGCGTCGGGGCGTGGTCACTGGATTGTGACCAGTCATAAAGGGGTGCCAGTTGCGAATACAACTTGGCACCGCCCTCACGACCGGCCAGTACGTCGTACACGACCGTAGCATCCGGATTGTGCAGACCACGTTCAAGAACCCGAGCCTGCTCTTCGGCCTTCTTGAGCTGATCAAGCAAGGTCACCAGATCGGAGCGGGTAGCCAGTCGCTTGCGCAGATCAGCCAATTGGGCGGTGATGCCCGCAAAGGTTTCAATGGTGCGCAGGCTGCGATCCAGCAAGGCAATGGTGTTGCGTCCGAACGCGAAGTTCGCTTGCAGATCTTCTGCCGGCAATGTCGTGCGCGGGTCCGCCACTACCTGCAATGAGCCCTCACTGATCTGCGTACCCAGGATCAGGCGCAAGCGGTAGTCACCCGGCACCAGCAGCGGGCCAGATTCCGGATTGCCCATGTCGAGTTTGGCGCTGATCCTTCGGGCACCTTCTGCACGAAGGTCATACGCGATCCGATTGAAGCCCTTGGTGCCGGTGAGCTCCGGTTCGGGTGGGCTCATCGGTTCGTCCGGATCGTCTTCGCCATACTTCGCCGGCTTCGCGATCGACGACAAGGTGCGCAACAGCCCACCATCCGCGGCCAGAACCTCGATCTTGAGCTCCTGGTCAGGCTTCAGTGCTTCCGGCAGCCAGTACGACATCGACGCTCCATACGGCTTTCCTTCGATTTCGCCCGGCCGTTCGAAATCCCAGCGACTGTCGAACCGCGCCCGAATGCCTTCTCCAACATGCAGGAACGCCTGCTTGTCCGGTGCATGGCGCAGTTGCGCACGGAATGCCGCGACGTCATCGAGTACCCACAACGCGCGGCCGCGGGTGGCCACGATCAAATCACCATGCCGTGCTTCGAGGTCGGTGACCGTGACGGCCGGCAGATTGAGCTTCAGTTCCTGCCAACGAACACCTTCATCGCTGCTGAACCAGATGCCACGATCCGTGCCGAGATAGAGCAGCCGCGCATCTTCCTCATCCTCGCGCATCACCCACAACGGCAGGTCGGCCGGCAGCCCCTTGCCGAGCGAAACCCAGGTCTTGCCGAAGTCACGCGTCCGGAACAGATAGGGCAAGCGATCATCAAGCCGGTAACGATGGGCGACGACATAGGCGGTGCCGGCGTCATATCGCGACGGTTCAATCGATTCGATGGTGGCCCATTCCGGCAGACCCTTCGGCGTGACCGACCGCCAATCCTTGCCGCCATTGTCGGTGACATGCACCAGGCCATCGTCGCTGCCGACCCAGATCAGTCCGGCCTGCAGCGGCGATTCGGCGATCGAAAACACGGTATTGTAGGTTTCGACGCCGGTGATGTCGCCGGTGATCGGCCCGCCACTCCATTCCTGTTTGCTGCGATCGTTCCGCGTCAGGTCCGGCGAGATGGCCTGCCAGGATTGTCCTTGATCGTCACTTTGGAACACCACTTCGGCGCCGTGATACAGGCGCCCAGCGTGATGCGGCGAATCCGCGATCGGCGCGGTCCACTGGTATCGGTGTTTCAGATCCTTCGGTTTGATCCCCGATGGATTGGCCGGCCACGCCGTGACCATCCGGTATTGTCCGGTGCCTTCGACATAGTGGGAAATGTAGCCGCCGTATTCGCCGGCATAGATATGGCCAGGACGTTTGCGGTCATAGACAAAGTCACCCGCCTCGCCACCGCCCACGAACCACCAGTCACCGAGGTTGCAGCCGCTGTTGTGCCAGCAGTCGTTCGGTCCGGAAGCCGTGCCCCAATCCTGCATCGTGCCGCCGACGTGGTACGGAATCCGATCATCCACATCGATGTTGTAGAACTGTGCGATTGCGAGGGGCGGATTCGACCAACTGGCACCGCCGTCGTGGCTCACATCGATTCCGCCATCGTTGCCGCTGTATACATGGCTCGGGTCGGTCGGATCGATCCAGATGTCGTGATGATCGCCGTGGTACGGCCCATCCACTTGCTGGAACGACTTGCCACCGTCGATCGATCGCAACAAGGGCACCTGCGGTACCCAGACCACATCGGGATCAAACGGATCAACCGTCAACACGGTGTAATACCAGGCACGCTGGCGCAACACGGCATGACCATTGATGCGCTTGAAGGTCTTGCCGGCATCGTCGGACCGGAACAGCCCACCTTCTTTCGCTTCGATCAAGGCATAAACGCGACTGGAATCACTGGGCGCAATGGCCACGCCGACCTTGCCCCACTCACCGTCCGGCAGACCGCTGCCCGTGAGTTGTTTCCAGGTGGTGCCGCCGTCGTCGGAACGATACAGACCACTGCCCGGTCCGCCACTTGTCGCCGCCCAGGGCGTCCGGCGGAACTGCCAGAGCCCGGCAAACACGATGCGCGGATTGTTTGGGTCGATCGCGACGACCGAGGCACCGGTGACGGCGTCCTTGTAGAGCACGCGCTCCCAAGTTTCGCCGCCGTCCTGGGTCCGATAGATCCCGCGATCCTCGTTGGGCCCGAACGGCGAACCGAGCACGGCCGCAAAAGCAATGTCGGAATTGCCTGGATCAACGGCCATCTCGCCAATCTGTCCGTAGGTCTTCCAGACATGTTTCCAGCTTCTACCGGCGTCGGTTGATCGCCAGATACCCAGCCCGATGGCGACGTTCCCGCGCGGGTTGCCTTCGCCGCCGCCGACATAGATCACGTTGGGATCGGACGGCGCGATCGCGATCGAACCGATCGATTGCGAGGCTTGGTCGTCGAAGACGGGGTCGAAGGTCCGGCCACCATCGCCGGACTTCCACACGCCACTCTGCGCCGCCGCGAAATAGATCGTCGAAGGATCACCCGGCACACCGGCCACTGCTGTCAGGCGACCGCCTACTGCGGGACCGATCGATCGGTACGACATGGCGCCGAATGGCTTGTCGGTTTCCGTGGTTTCCGCTGCAGCATGCGCCAGGACACCGAGCAGCATTCCCGCAATTGCAACGACGATCCGCATGGTTCCTCTCCCGAAATGATGATCGAACCGACCTTAGCCCGAACACCCGATCACGGGCAATGGTCAACCATCCTGCGAATCAGATGCTCACAACTGCTGCCCGCCGGGCCCATGGACGCCAACCCGCGTCGCCAAACGACCTGAATTGCCTATAATCGGCCGCCCAACAGCGCGTGGCACAGCATGTCTTTCTGGAATGAACTTCGAAAGCGGCGGGTACCGCACATTCTGCTGGCCTTCGCGGGAACAGTCTGGGCGATCACCGAGGTAGTGTCGTTTTCGGTCCAGCGTTACGGCATAGCCGATGCCTGGGTGGATCGCGTGTTGCTCGGCGGCATCGCTGCGCTGCCGCTGGTCGCCGGGCTCACGTGGCGAATCGGTGCGGACGGCGAGATCACCTGGCGCCGACGCGATGGTCTGTTCGGGATCGCCAACATCCTGCTGGTACTGGGGGCGGTTTGGGCATTGCCGAACACGACCGTCGAGGCGCCTGCCCCGATCGAAGTTGCTGGCCCGGCTGAGCCCACCACCATTCCGCGGAAGCCCAACCTCCTGATCGGAGCAGTGCGCACTGCCGACCAGGACACCGAAGCACTGAACATCGCCTTTGCACTGCCGGCATTGATCGAGACGGATCTCCAATATGAAACAGGACTGTTGAGCACCTCGTTCATTTCGCTTGGCCCTCGTTCCGTGATCGCCACCTTGACGTCACAAGGCATAACTGAGCCTCGCAAGGCAGATTCAGGAGCATGGCGACTGGCCGCCAAGTCGGCCCGTGTCGATGCACTCCTGCTGGGCGACCTGCGCCATGAAGGCGACCAGTGGATCCTGTCGCTCGTTCTGACCCGGTGGCATGACAAGGAGGTGCGCGACACGATCGAGGTCAAGTCCCGGGACCCGGTGGAACTTGTCGATCTGGCTGCCAGCGCGATCCGCGGCAAGATGATGACCGGCGACAATAGCCAGACTGGCGAAGACCCGTCATTCGCGACCATCAGCAGTGAACTTTGGCCAGCACTGCTCGGATATGCGCAGGCTCGTGAAGCGCTGGAAGTCCATAGCCGTCCGGCTAAAGCGTTGAAGTCGCTCGACGAAGTGCTTGCCAAAGCCCCGACGTTTGCCGTGGCAAGGTGGTATCGATTGCGAGCGCAATACGCGCTCGGGCAATTCGACGAGATGAAATCCGGCATGGAAATGCTGACGCGCCAGATCGCCCAACTCCCGCTGACGACCCGTTTCCAGCTTCAACTTTTCGAGGCACGTCTGCGCAACGACCGCAACGCAGAAACTGAAGTCCTCAAGCTTTGGGTCACCAGCGACCCGGCGGCTCCGGAGCCCCTGTTTGCACTGGCCGAACAGGACTACCGGAACGAGGGCAGCGAGGCGTCGCTGCTCGCTCTCACCGAACTGGCACGACGCGCGCCAACCGTCGACCAGATTCTGCGTGTCGCAAGCAAACACGAAGAGCGAGGGGATGCTGCCGCCGCCAGGAAGCTTCGGGAAGAGGCCATGAAGCGCCGACCAACCGAGCCCGATGCATGGATCCGTCAGGCGCAAGCCGACGAACAATCCGGCCGCCTCGATGACGCCGAAGCGGCCTATCGCAAAGCGCAGGTTCTGAGCCCGAACAATCGAGTGCCTCCTGCGGGACTCCTGCGCATCCGTTTCGCTCGCGGCGACTACGATGGGGCGCTGAAAGACGCGGCCACACAACGCGAACGCTCGACTCATCCAGCATCCAGCCTGGCGTCTGCACTGGAACACGTCAGTCTGCTCAATCGCCTGGGGCGCCACGCCGAAGCGGTGGCGATCCTGGAGACAATCTATGCCGAACAGAGTTCGACGATGAGTCCAACGGATCGTGCGAACCAGCTCGACGGCGCCATGGCGGATGCGATCGCCCTGGCGCGTGGGTACGATGCGGCGAAACAATTCGTCGACGAACACCTGCAGATCGCCGACCCCGAATGGCGCGCGTATTTCTCCTTGCAGTTGCAGTTGCGCGCTGCGGTGGCGAGCGAGAACTTCGGCGCTGCGGTCGACCTGGAACCACAGATCGACGAGTCCTATCGCGCAGCCGGTTTCCCCCTCGCCATCAGCATGCAGCGGGTCCGTGCGTTCCTGGCGCTGGCCAATGGGCCGGTCGATCCGACGAACGTGGCGACCATGCAGGCGGCCGAGGAGCTGATCGACTCGGATATCCGGAAAGGCGAGTTGACCCCGGAAAACCGGTTGTCACTCCACATCATGGTACTGCCCGCGCTCGTCGATGCCGGCCGGTTGGACATCGCCACGCCTTGGCTCGATCAGGCCATGGCGCTGCGCCCGAACGAACCGACCTTGCTGCTGCTCAAGGCCGAACAATTGCGTGCCTCGGGTGATCTCGCTGCGGCGCGGACCCTGCTGGAGCCGATGCGGCCGTGGATCGAAAAAGCCGACAACACCAGCCTGCTGCGGCAGCGATTCGAGCGCGTTGCGGCGGCAATCGATTAGGGAGGGCATCCCTGCATCGCACGGAACCTCTGAATTATTCAGAGGTACTTTAGACGACCGGTGATCCGTCGTCTTGGCGCCGCAGGTTGCAAACTTGCCCGTGTACTTGACTGTCGAGGCGCCGGCCGGAGTCACCTGACGCAGGAATCAGAACGGCTCGACCGCAAGGTGATGGCCAGATTGGTGCGGCCAATCAATCCGTTCGGGGAACGCCAGTGTTCACTGGACGAGTCCGCACTCAGCATGACCTGACGACTCTTCCCGGCAGACAGACTGGTCGTGCGCCCCGGGCGACGCCCCTGCACTGCAGCGCGCATGGCCCCGTCATCCAGGGCCGAACCGGATTTGCCGACACGCCCGGTTGCATGCCCCGTGTTCGACTGCGCGTCGAAGTCGTCCGTGCCTTCCGGCGCGGGCATCAGTTTGTCGTCCTGCCAGTTGAACAATCGCCCTGGCACCAGATAGTGCGCACGGGCTTGAAGGCAATCGGAAGCATCGGCGGACTCGATCGGCTGGAACAGCCATACCCCGGACCGACCCAGTGCACTCAGTTGCATGGCGCCTTCGTCGAGTCGAATCAACAAGGCACTGGCTTCATCGGCTCCTGCTGCCAAACCCAAACCCGAGTCGCTCAGCACGCGCATCAGACGAAGCTCGCGCGCGCGCTCTGAAAAGTGCGTATCGAACAACATCCCGGGAACCAGACCCAAACCTCCGGCCGGCCAGACTGTCAGTGCCTGTTCCGGCACGCCGCGTTCGCAGCGTCCGGCACGCGTGCAGCCAAAGGCCGTCGGCGGCATGCGGAGTGCTGGCCCCTCCAGCGCCATGGCGCTCTCGCCGTTGCTGAGCATCGATGCCGCCGATTGCACGGCCATGCCCGCCGAAGTACCGCCGATCGCGAGACGACCTTCCTGAAAGGCCCGACGAAGCGTTTGCAGGGCAGGATTCGGCTGGTCCGCGGCATCGAAGAACGCGCGCCGCATGCGCCATTGATCTCCGCCTGCAAAAAATATGCCGTCGACCTGATCAGGCAACGACGCCAGAGCATCGGGCTCGCTGCAAAAACGTTCGTACTCCTGCACGAGGTCGGGATACACACGATCGCGTGCAGGCAGCTTCAAGTGCAGGCGTCGAGTGTGTTCCAGATCGGCACAACCTTCACCCTTGAACACGGCCGCATGAAGCGCCGCATCGATCGGCCACCAACTGACTTCCGCATCCAGCCCGGACAAAGCGGCCTGATAAAAATCGACTGCATCAAAATTGTCGACGCCCGATGCGGTGACAAAGGCAATACGCGGACGCCCATCGGCACGTGCTGCCGCGGCGGCACGGAACGCCTTGAGGATGTCGACCCCTGCCGCGTCGACCGAACCCGTCAGATTGACGCGCTCGCGGCGGCGTTCACCATCCCCACTCGCGTCGAACTCCTGAATCGCGGAGAGAACGGTTGCCTGCTCATCATCGAGCAGGAGTTTCCAAGGTACAGGGTCGCCGCGTCTGCAGGTCCGCACGCGCTCGATGCCGCCGACTTTCGACTCGATACAATGCGATTCCATGTAGGCGCGCACGTCCGACTCTTCGACGGATCGATTGCCGAACGATTCTTTCATCGCGACCAGCAAGACACTCATTGCCGGCCGGGCGAAATCGGCGGATTCCCGCCAAAGGATCGGATCAGTCGCCGAAGCGATGCGCTCGTCGTCCACGCGATAACGTGACCCCGTTCGACCTTCGGCCAGATTGGCCCGCACCGGTGCCTGGCAATGCCGCACGGACATGCTGGAGCAAATACCCAATGCACCACCGGCCAGAACCAACTCAGGCTGCGCCGCGGCACACGGCAACATCCAGAGCGCCGGAACGGCGATCTTCAACAGACAACGCAGCATGCAACGCTCGCTTGTAGCCAGGAAGTGTTCGAGCATAAGAACGAAACCGCGCTGATGGCAATGCAACATCGCCGGCACTTGACGAACATCGGCTGCTGTGATGAAACTGCGCGCCGGTGAACTGACATCCCCATGATCCTCCGCGCCTACACTGCGAACGAATACAGGTACGACCCGTTCTACCTGTCCGAATGGTTCGACGAATAATCCGTCGACCGTGGTCTTCGGCCCCCTGAAGCGGGCCGCGCGCGCGTCTGCGCGCCTCTTTCCAGTGTCCCCATAGTGCCGCCCTGAGCAGGCCACGAGTCGCTTCCACGCGTGCTCGCGCCTTTCTGGCTGGCCATTCATTTGGAGTTGTTCATGAACGCGATGAAGCCTCTCGTCGTGGCGTGCGCCATGGCGCTTGCCGTTCCTTCCCTCCAGGCCCAGGTTGGCGGCAACGCCCCGGCCGATGACGCCGAAGCCCTGGAGCAGATCGTCGTCACCGGCAGCAACCTGAAAGGCGTTGATCTTGCCGAAGCACAACCGGTCACCATCATCGATGCCGATGACATCGCTGCAAGCGGTGCCCAGACGATCACCGAGCTGATGCAGAACCTGACCCAGTCCGGCGGCGGAACCGGCAATTTCACGGCCGCCACATCGGGCACCAAACAGGAAGACAGTCCGGCCGGCAGTGCGGGCATTTCCCTGCGCGGCCTTGGCACGGCATCCACCCTGACACTCGTGAATGGCCGCCGCATCGCGGTGTCGTCGTTCGCGAACGGCTCCGAAAACTTCGTCGACGTCAACGCCATTCCCCTCGCGGCTGTGGATCGTGTCGAGATCCTCACGACGGGCGCATCGGCGATCTACGGCGCCGACGCAGTCGCTGGTGTGGTGAACTTCATCCTGCGCAACGATTTCGATGGCGTCCGTCTGTCAGTCAGCAGTGCCGACAGCACGCGCAGCACGGACGAGAGCCGACACAACGCGAATCTTGTCTGGGGCAAGTCCGGCGAGCGTGCACGCGGGCTCGTCATCCTGGACATTTACCAGCGCAACGCACTCTACGATCGCGATCGTGCGATCAGTGCACAGGAACCACGGCCGTCGCAGCAGGGCATCTTCCCGAGTTTCAACGACCTGTTTGCGCAGGAGTTCGATCTGGTTGAACGATCCTGCCCGGACGACCAACGTTTCGACGACCGGCCCGGTTTCCCGATGGGGCGCTTCGGCGCCTATTGCGAGCTCAATCGCAACGCCTTCACCGCCACCGACCCCGAGTCCGATCGACTGGGCGCCTACGGCACGTTCAGCCTCGACCTTGATCCGCAATGGACCTGGTTCAACGAAGTGGCACTGCAGAAGAACAGCTCACTGGCCGATTCGGAGCCGGCTCCGTTCAGTGAAGAGGAACTGTATCTCGACCATCCCAACATGCCGGCAGAATTGCGCCAAAGACTTCTGGCGGCCGGCGTGGATCCCGACTTCCCGATCTTCGCGTGGGGGCGCTTCCCGGACGCCCGCACCATCGATGTTGAATCGCGATCCTGGCGCGTAGTCAGCGGGCTTCGAGGTTCCTTCGGTGACTGGGGCTTCGAGGCAGCCGTGAACGGTGCACGGAGTAATGCCAGTCAGGAAGCGGTGGCCGGCATTTACAACGTCGCCCGGTTTCGTGCGGCACTCCGCGGCGAACTCTGTGCGGACGGCACGACCACTTGTGCGCCCGGCAGCGGGGGGCTTTACTACAACCCGTTCGGCGGCCAACTCGGCAACTCGGCGCAGGTTCTGGACCTGGTGCGCGAATCGGTCCCGCGCGACGGCGAGTCGGAGCTTTTCGGCGTCGATGCCAAAGTCACGGGCAACTGGTTGTCGACCGCGGCTGGTCCGGTCAGTTGGGCATTCGGCATCGAGTCGCGCCGCGAACAGATTGTCGACGCGCCCTCTGCATTGGCAACAGCCGACCCGGACACCGGTGAAGTCCCGGTCTACGGTTTCGGCTCAACGGCGGTATCGGCCGAGCGTGATCAGGCGGCATTGTTTGCCGAAGCACTGGTGCCGTTAGTGGACGGCCTCGATCTGCGACTGGCCGCACGCTACGACCACTACAGCGACTTTGGCGGCGACATCAATCCCGCGGCCAGCCTGCGCTGGCAAGCGAACGACCGATGGGTGCTGCGCGGAGGCTGGAATTCATCGTTCCGGGCCCCGTCATTGGCGCAGGTCGGCGCAGGCACCACGCTCAGCTCGGGGTCCCTGCCCTGCGCCGAGGGCGGCGAGTTCTTCGACACCTTCTGCGACGGCTTCGCCGAAGACGATTTCTACCTCAGCGAGGTCTATGGCAATCCGGATCTCGAAGCGGAGACGGCCAAGGCCTGGTACCTGGGCAGTGTCTTTCAACTCGCCGAACAAACCAGTGTGTCGATCGACTACTGGAATTTCCGCCACCGCAATCTGGTCGACATCGATGCCCTCGAATTGTTCCGCCAGGCGCTGGTCGATCCGACGCTACTCGCCCGCCGTGGGCAACTTCCTGCAGGCCAGATCGGCATTGAAACACGCAACGGCCAGATCGGCAGTCCGATCGAAGAAGTCCATCTGAGCCTGGTCAACATCGGAACCCAGAACACCGATGGCATCGACCTGTCATTGGAACATGGCTGGGAAACCGATACGGCCGGCGACTTCGATTTCTTCTTCGACGCCACCTGGACCCATTCGTTCGAACGCTCCGAATCCTGCGGCGGAAACGACGCCGGATCACGCCGGGGCGTGGGCCAGTGTTCGGACGGATTACGATTGGTCGAACGCATCGGCGAATTCCGTTATCCCGAGTGGTTGGCGAGTACGGGCGTAACGTGGACGATCGGCGCCTTGTCGAGCAAAGTCTGGGCGGACTACACCGATGGCTACTATGACGACGACCAGCGCGTCGGTGTTCCGAATGGCCGACGGATCCCATCATGGACGACGCTCAACGCCAGCCTGAGTTACGACCTCACACCGGAACAGTGGATCAGCCTCAGCTTGCGGAATCTGGGTGACCGCGATCCACCGCTGGCCCTGGGCTCAGCCGCCAACTTCGATCAGTTCAACCATGATTCGGTGGGGCGATTGGTGACGCTCAGTTACCAGTATCGTTTCTGATCGGGGCAATCATCACGGCGTCTTTGCAGGTCCGGGCGCCGTGGTGCGGTCTTGCGTTTGGCGAGGCAGTTCTGCTCGCCAAACAGGCCGGACCACAGCAACATCGGTGTAACTTCAGAATGCTCAACCGGAACATCCATTCAGATCGGATCAACCTCATGGACCCATCCTCAAAGAGTTCGGGCTCGAACCGGCCCGGCACGCTCGCAGAACGCATGCCGCACACCTTGCTGATGTTGCTGGGCCTGTTGGTCGTGTTTGCCGCTTTTGTGCCGTGGATCCTGCCAGGTCATTTCCTGGCAGGAGCGCCGGTGTCGCTCGATAGTTATCAGCCCGGTGCAACACCACTGCCCTTGGCGCTGTTCGGCAGTGGCGATGAACGCGGCGTGCTCAACGCCGTGTTCGACGGCTTGACCTCCGGCGGTCGAAACGGCGCTGCCGTGGGAGTGATTGCCTTCGTTCTGTTGGTGGGCGGAAGTTTTGGCGTGATCCAGGCCAGCGGCGTGTTCGAACGCAGCCTCGGATCCATCGTTCGGCACACCGAGCGTTGGCCCGCAGCCCTGCTCGTCGCTCTGGTGACCCTGTTTTCCCTCGGCGGCGCCGTCTTCGGCATGGGCGAGGAAACGATTGCTTTTGTAGCCATCCTCCTGCCCTTGCTGCGCGCCATGGGTTTCGGCGCTGAAGTGGCGGTGATGTGCACGTATCTGGCCAGCCAGATCGGTTTTGCCACCTCGTGGATGAATCCTTTCAGTGTTGGCATCGCCCAAGGACTTGCCGGCTTGCCGCTGATGTCCGGCAGTGGCTTTCGTATGGTCATGTGGGGCGTGTTCACCGTATGCACCAGCGTCTTCGTGGTTCGCCATGCTTTCGCACGTCGCCGGCAGACTGCACCGGCGACGCCACTCGAAGCACCGGTCATGCACAGACTGCAGGCTCTGGATGTGGTTCTGCTGTTGGCGATCGTCGGCACGATCGCCTGGATCATCTGGGGCGTGAGTACCCAGGGTCACTACATTGCCGAGATCGCCACCCAGTTCCTGGCCTTGGGCCTGTTTGCCGGCGTTGCCAGTGTCCTGACCGGAAGACTGGGCGCGAACCAGGCCTGCGAGGCATTTGTCGAAGGGGCCCGGCAGTTGGTGCCCTGCGTCCTGGTCATTGGCCTGGCGAAAGGTCTTCTTGGACTGTGGGGTGGCACGGACCCGCATCAGCCCTCCATCCTGAACAGCCTGCTGTTTTCAGTCGGCACGCACATCCAGGCCTGGCCGGATCAGGCGGCGGCACAGGGAATGTTGTGGTCGCAGGCACTGTTCACTTGTGTGATCACGTCAGGTTCGGCCCAGGCAGCGATCACCATGCCCTTGATGAGCGGCCTTGGCGATATCGCAGGTGTCTCGCGGCAGATTGCCGTGCTCTCGTTCCAACTCGGCGATGGGCTGGTCAACCTGGTTGTGCCCACGGGCGCAGCCTTGATGGGCGCGCTGGGCATGGCACGTGTCGAATGGTTGGACTGGTGGCGCGCGGTCTGGCGTTTTCTCGCCTTTTGCCTGATGCTGGCTTCTTGTTCCGTCGCCTTGGCCATGTTCCTGGAGTATCAATGAGCACTGACATCCTGTTGATCCGCGGCGCCCATGTGATGACGCCGGAAGACCTGGGCATTCGCGATGTCCTCATCGCCTGCGGCCGGATCATTGCCATCGGCGACACCATCCGCCCCTCCGGGATTACATTCGACACGATCGATGGCCGGGGGCGATATCTGGTGCCCGGCCTCGTCGACTCGCTGGTGCACATCAGTGGTGGCGGTGGCGAAGGCGGCTTCGCCACGCGCACTCCGCCGCTGATTGCCAATGCTGCGTTTGCGGCCGGAGTGACGACCGTCATCGGCGCACTCGGCACCGACGATGTCACACGTAATCATGCCGACCTGCTCGGCACGGCGCGGGCCTTGCGTTCACAAGGTTTGAGCGCCTATGCGCTGACCGGCTCGTATCGGGTTCCGGTACGAACGCTCACCGGCAGCGTCCGCGATGACCTGGTCCTGATCCCTGAATTCCTCGGCGTCGGTGAAGTGGCCGTAGCCGATCACCGCGGTTCACAACCCACCGTTGCGGAGCTTGCGCGGATCGGCAGTGACGCCTTGGCCGGCGGCTTGTTGTCCGGCAAGTCCGGCACGGTGCTGATCCATATGGGTGATCACGTGAGCGGGCTGAAGCCACTGATGGCCGCAAGCAGCGAATTCGCCGTGCCGATCCGCCAATGGCTACCAACCCACATCAACCGTCAGCGGCGCCTGCTGGACGAGGGTATCGAATGGGCCCGACTGGGTGGTCGCGTTGATCTGACCACCAGCACGACACCGGAACTGATTGCTGCCGGCGATCTGCCCGGTGCGGTGGCGCTGGATGTCCTGTTCAGCGCCGGAATCCCGTCGACACAAGTCAGCATGAGCAGCGACGGCCAGGCCAGTTTGCCGGTGTTCGACGAACATGGTCGGTTCAAGGGGCTCGAAATCGCTCCGATCAGTAGCCTGATCC
>JBEIPT010000270.1:0-5373 GCA_040376895.1 Lysobacteraceae bacterium
CGCTCCGTCACCTTCGATCCGAAATGCAACAGCGATTCAGGCCCGCCGTGGGTGTTGACGTAGAGCTGGAGCCGGCCGCGGATCATCTCGTGGAGCAGCCGGAAGAACTCGATCAGGTTCGACTTCCCGGCCCCGTTCGCGCCGATCAGCAGGTTGATCGGGCGGAACTCGAGCGTCACGTCACGGATGGACTTCCACCCGGCGAGCCTTTCTGAGCGAGTTCTGGATCGCCGGGATCGTCAAGGTTGCCAGCAGGGTGACCAACAACACGACGACAGCCAACTCGATCAATGAAAACCCGGATTTGCGGATCGGTGCGAGGGTCATTCGGCCCGGCTGGTCGAAAATAGATGGAAGCCAAGCCTAACATCGCTTCCAGCCTCATCCTCGGAACCCGGATACCCGCTCATCGGGAGTTGCACAGCGCTTATCGGCTCTTGCTTGAATGCCTGCTTTGCCCGCCGGTACTGTCATCTTCGGAGGTCAAATCAATGTTCGCAAAACCGAAGCCTGTCCTTGGTGGCAGGGGTGTCACGTTGGTTGAACTGGCGGTCACCTTGTCGGTACTGACAATCCTGTCGTTGATCGCCGCACCAACCTTTTCCGACCAGATCCAAAGGGCACGGATTCGTGCCGCGGCGGAGGCCCTGACCGACTTGTTTGTCTTGTCTCGTTCCGAGGCAATCAAACGAGGCAGCGAGGTCTCGGTCACCACAGCAGGAACGCCGCGATCCTGGTGTGCGGGGGCTAGTGATGCCGGGGCAAAGGAGCCCGGTGACATGGCGGGGTCAGCCGCCGCCTGCGATTGCTCTGATGCAGCTGCCTGTGTGGTCGGCGATGAACGCCTCGTGGTGGACGGCACCGACTTTCGTGATGTGACGCTGGCGAACATCGGTGGAACCGTCACCTTTGATGGCAAGCATGGAACGCTGTCCACTCTCGTTCCAACCACGTTCCAACTCGCGGTAGCCGACCGCTACCGTCTGCGCGTAGCCGTGGGCGCCACAGGTGTCTCGAGCACTTGTGTGCCCGTAGATGACGCACCGATATCGGGCATTCCACCATGCCCGTAATACTTCGCCCCCGGGGTTTTTCGCTGACCGAACTGATGGTGGCCATGGTGCTCGGTCTGATCGTGATCGGATCAGCCACGGCTTTGCTTGTCTCGACCCTGGACGCCAACGGCCGGACCCTGAAGGCGACACGTCTGACTCAGGAAATGCGCGCGGTGTCCGACATCGTCACCCGTGAGGTTCGAAGGGCACGTTACTACCCGGATGCGATGGCCAACTTCGGAGAGAACGGCGACGACGACGATGGTGATGGTCAGATCACTTCCCTCGATGACACGTTCGCGACCAACCCTTTCGATCGGGTCGAAGTTGTTCCGTCCGGAACGGCGAATGATCAGGATCCCACGACCGTCGATGGCGAATGCATCCGATTCGCCTACGGCAATGCGCAAGGCGGGGCATTCCGTTCGATCTCTCGGGCGCAGGTGGATGGGCGTGGCGTCATCCGCTTGGGTCGTGCCGAAGGCACGGCGCCAGGCTGCGGCTTCGGGGTCGATCTGACTTCGCCGCAAGTCGATGTCACGATGCTCGCGTTCAATTTCGACGACGAGCGGAGCGACCCTGCGTTCGACATGATTCGCATCACGATCCAGAGCCGATTGGTGGCCGACCAAGGTGTGTTTCGCCGATCCGTGGAGACAGTGCGATTGCGTTCTCCCAGGTTGCCGCGTGTTCCGGCGCTGCCGCCCCCCTCTGGATGACCCGAGCAAGGACCCGCTCATGACCATCAAACATGGAACCACACCCAGCCGGGCAAGCCAGCGCGGCACTACCTTGATCGTTGCCGTCGTTCTGTTGCTGATCATCACGCTGCTGACCTTTGCCGCGGTCCGGATCGGCGTAGCGGAACAGCGCGCGTCCGGCAACGATTACAAGGCACGCTTGACCCGGCAGATCGCGGAAGCGGGAATCAGCCATGGCCGTGCCACCCTGTCGCTCCTCGACTCGCGGATTCGTCCCGACGCCGGACAACCAGTCGATGATGTGCTCTGGCAACTTTGCAAACCGCAGGACGACAGCTTTCCTTGTGGCGCCGAACCGGATCCTGCACGACGCGGTGTTCTCCATCGTTTTGTTGGCGGTTCCGATCTGAACGGTGATGGCGTAACCACCGTATTCGAAGCACGATCCTTGCCCCTTGCGACCGTCGCCGAGGGCCAACGGTTTTTTGTTGCGACTGTCGGCGCGCCCAAATCAACGGACGCTTTTCCGGTCGAATATGCTGTCGGGGTCCTGATGTGTCGACTGGATTCAGGCATTCGGGCCGGTACTCGCAACAGGAGTTGCACGGCAAACCCGAATGACGCGGAGAATCAGGTCTTGTTCACGCTGGTGTCGCGGGCAGCCATGCCCGGCGAAGCCACAGCGGCAACGATCGCCGTGACTGTGTCGGTCAAGCCTGCTGCGGCGTCGAGCATCCGCCTGCCGCCCTTGCTCGCCAAAGGTATGCTGATTGGCCTCCGAGCCGGGTTGTCGGCCACGAAAGCGAAATCCGAGGGCGGCAAACGGCTCTCCCTCGTAGTGCACCAGGCTCCCAGTCAGCCGAGTGCCGAGGAGTTGCCGCGCTGTTCTTCGTCCAACCGGGAATCGAGTTCGGCAGTCACTGGCCCGGACGCGGATCGTGATGCCAGTGCCGGGAAAATCTGCGGCAGCGTTGGTGGACGTGCAGTGGAGTCTGCCGATCTTGGGCCCGATGAATCCGCGGTCGTCCCGTGTGATCTCTTTGCATTCGTGATGGGCACGGCCCCCGTTCGGGACGACATCAATGGCGACGGTTTCTGCGAGCAGGGTTGGGACGACAATTCGGACGGAATCAATGATCGCGTCCAGGCTTTCATGGATGCCCAGGGCGCCCAAGTACGAGGGTGTCATGAATTGGGGGCGGATTCCGGAGGCCTCATCTGGATCAAGCAGGCTGACAACGGTTCACCGGTCGACTGTGTTTTGCCGGATGGTGATATCGGTCAGGCTTCACGGCCAGTTGTGCTCATCATCGACGGGCCATTTTCGTCGGCGCCGGGGACGCGGCTGTTTGGCATGGCTTTCGCGCGTGATCCCTCGCTGCTGCTGGATCTGGAGAAAGGTGGTGCTTCAGGCGTGGTGGTGGGTTCGAACGGGGTCGAGATTCATGGTGCGCTGGTGGTCGAGGGTGCGGTCCGCACCAAGGTGCAGGAAAACCGGGTGTTTCCGCTCAAGGCATCACCCGTGCCCGTCGCGGGTGACTTTCCCCAGACGATCGAGTTGCCCGGATCCTGGACCGACCAGTTCTCTTTTGAAGGCTGAGCCATGATCATCCAGCGAGGACGTCACAAAGGGTTTTCGCTGATCGAGACGCTGATTGCGATTCTGGTTCTGTCAACGGGCATGCTGGCTTTGGCAGCATTGCAGTCGGGCATCACCCGCAACAGCGTTTCCGCAAAGGTGCGTTCGCAGGCGGTGGCTGCCGCCAATGATGTGCTGGAGCGGATTCGCGAACGTGCAACGCGGGATCAGGCGGGCTTTGTGGCGCTGGACAGCCAACCGCTGGCCGACTGGGTTCAGTCGCCCGTGGGCCCCCCCCTCGTCCAGCCGCAGCGATTCCAGAGTCGTGTGATCGTTACGCGCTTGACCCCAAGATCAACTCCGGAAGAATGTGGGGGCGACATTCCTCCTTGTTTGCGAGTGGCTGTTGGTCCGGCATCCGGTCCACCCGGCAACGCCGAGGTCAAACGCGTGGACGTGCAGGTTGTCTGGGTCGATGATGCAGGAGTGAGCCAAGTGCTGCAGATCTCCGACTTGATCCCCTACGCGCCTCGATCAGCCCAGGATGGCTTGATGCAACCATCAGGTCCGGTTCTTGGACCATCGACTGCGCCGCACCAGCCCTGACTGGATCCCTCTCTGCGGTCTGCACCTGTTGCCCACCCGGCTCGTTCAGTACGGAATGAGCCGCAGGTGGAGACTTGCTTCTGCGGACACCGCGCTTTCCCTGTGGGCCGGGCAAGGGGCCATTCTCAGGCAAGGTAACCGCCGTCCACTGCGAAGCTTCCGCCCGTGATGTAACTGGCTGCGGGCGAGGCGAGGAACAGGATCATTGGTGCGATTTCATTCGGCTCGGCGGCCCGGCCCAGCGGAATGGCGCGCAGCAGTTGGGCCATGAGCTTCTCGTTCTGGGTGAGCGCCGAAGCGAACTTGGTGTCGGTCAGTCCGGGCAACACGGCGTTCACGCGAATTTTCAGCGCCGCCAATTCCTTTGCGAATCCTTCGGTCATCGACAGGATTCCGGCCTTGGTCATCGAGTAGATGCCCTGACCGGGCGCGGCACGTTTGCCATTGACCGACGCGACGTTGACGATCGCGCCACCACCGCGCTGTTTCATGATTTCGGCGGCCTTGACCGTGCAATAGAAGTAGCCGCGAAGATTCACCTCGACGGTCTTGTCATAGGCACTCATCGGCATGTCCAGCATGCTGCCGAAGTAGGGGTTCGTGGCGGCGTTGTTGACCAGTACATCCAGCCCGAATCCTCGATCGAGAATCTTTGCAAACAGACGGTCCATCGATGCCACATCGCCAATGTGGGCGTCCACTGCGGTCGCAACGCCGCCAGAACTTCGGATGGAGGCCACCACTTCCTCACAGGCTTCGATCTTGCGCGAACTGACGATCACGTGGGCCCCGCAAGCAGCAAACAAGCGGGCCGTGGCCTCGCCGATGCCGCGGCTGGCGCCGGTGATCAGGACGGTCTTGCCGGTGAAATCGGTCAGGGACGACGGCAGCATTTGGGTCATGGCGGGCTTTGGGTAGACTGCGGGCTTCCGATCATAGACGCAGAGGTTCGCAGATGAACAAACGAGCACTCATTACCGGTGCCGGGTCGGGCCTCGGTCTGGCCCTGGCGCTGGAGGGCGCGGCCGCGGAAGTAGTGCAGCTTGGCGCGCTCGCGCAGGTCGGACTTGGGGTGGGGTGTGGCGGCGAGGCCGGCCTCGGCGAGGGTCTGGGCGTCGGCGACGCGGTCCTCGACGAACGCGAGCACGATGAGTCGGCGGCGGGCCTCACCGGCCATGTCGCCACCGGCGATGTCCTTTAATATTTTTTCGTAGGCCTGGCGCTCGCGGGTGTGATCCTTGTGCTCGGCCCAGGACTCACCGGCGAGGATCAATGCATCGTCGGCGTAGGAGTGGCCGCCGAACTCGCTGGCGATCGCCTCGAATTGTTTGGCTGCGAGCTCGTAGGTGGCGTCGGCGTAGTGGCCGCGGCCGGCCTGATACAGCGCCTTGACAAGAGTGTCCTGCGCGGCGGCGCCGGCCTTGCGGCAGGC